>NZ_JAZHLI010000048.1:0-36901 GCF_036549475.1 Aurantimonas sp. A2-1-M11
CTCGGCCACATGCTCGGGGGCCACCGCGCCGTCGAAGGGGCAGCCGAACACCACCGACAGGGAAATGCGGGTCTTCAGCCCCGCCTGCCGGGCCTCGTTCTCCAGAACCAGCAACTCCGTCACGGAGTCCTCGGTACTGCGGTTGAGATTGGCCGTGTTGTGGGCGTCGGTCACCGAGACGACCAGTGTCACGCCCTTGGCGCCGGCGGCCAGGGCACGGTCGAGGCCGCGGCGGTTGGGCACGAGCGCGAAGGACGTGATCGGCAGGTCTGCGACGGCACTGGTGACGGCCTCGGCGTCGGCCAGGTTCGGGATCCATTTGGGATGGGTGAAGGAGGTCACCTCGATCTCGGTCAGGCCGGCGGCAGCGAGGCGGCGCACAAGGTCGATCTTCTGGTCGGTCGGAAGGTATTTCGGCTCGTTCTGCAGGCCGTCGCGCGGGCCGACCTCGACGATGCGCACCTTCGCGGGCAGGGACATGTCCATGGGCGAAACGCTCCTTGCAATTAGTCGGGGCGCCGTCGCGAACGGCGCCGGGTCGGCCGATCTGCCACGCCGGGCGTCGCCGGCCGCGCCGTGACCTGCCGGGTCGCCGCGTTCTACGCCAGCGTCCGGTCGCTTGCCAACGCATTCCTGTAGCAGGGCGCGCCGCGTCGGCCTCAGTATCGGCGAGGAAGATAACGGCACAAGACCACAAAATCACATGATTCATGTTGCAAAACCCGTCGCCTTGTCGGATGACACGGGAAAGCCCGGAACCGGGTCGGAAGGAGCCACCGCCGTGAAACGGGACGATCGCAGGCGCGAGATCGTCGACCTTCTGGTCGAGGAAGGTTCGGCGACGCTCGACCGGCTGGCGCTGCAGTTCGCCGTCTCGAAGATGACGATCCACCGCGATCTCGACGAGCTGGAAGCCGAGGGGCTCCTGCGCCGGACCCGCGGCGGCGCGACGATCGAGGCAAGCGGCCAGTTCGAGAGCGATTTTTGCTACCGCGCGCGGCTGGCCGCCGGGGAAAAGCGGGCGATCGCGGCGCGGGCGGCGGAGTTCGTCCAGAGCGGCATGTGCGTGATGGTCGACGACGGCTCGACGGCGCAGGACCTCGCGCCCTTCCTGCGCGACCGGCTCCCGCTGACGGTGATCACCAACAACATGGCGGTGATCACGGAGCTGTCGGGGGCGGCGGGGATCGAGCTGATCGCTCTCGGCGGCAGCTATTCCAGGAAGTTCAACGGCTTCTTCGGCGTGGTCACCGAGGCGGCGCTGGCGTCGCTGCGCGCCGACATCGTGCTTTTGTCGAGCTCGTCGATCGAGGGTCGGACGGCATTCCATCAGGATCAGGCGGTGCTGGCGGTCAAGCGGCGGATGATCGCGTCGTCGGCGCAACGCTACCTGATGGTCGACCATCGCAAGTTCGGGCGCACGGCCCTCCATCTCTTCACCGATCTCGGCGTGTTCGACGGGGTGGTGACATCGACGGCGCTGCCGCGCGAGCGCGCCGCCGCGCTGGAAGAGGACGGAATCCGATTGTATCTGGCAGAGGAACGGGATCGATGAGCGCAGCGCCGCAGGTCTGGATCGGCACCAGCTGGAAGATGAACAAGATTCTGGCCGAGGCGCGCCACTTCGCCGAGCGCCTTGCCATGGAAACGGGGGACGGGCGGATCCAGCGCTTCGTCATCCCGCCCTTCACCGCAGTGCGCGAGGTGAAGGCGATCCTTGCGCGGACCGACGTGAAGGTCGGCGCCCAGAACATGCACTGGGCCGACCAGGGCGCCTGGACCGGCGAGGTCTCCGCCCCGATGCTCGTCGATTGTGCAGTGGACATGGTCGAACTCGGCCATTCCGAGCGGCGGGCGCATTTCGGCGAGACCGACGAGACGGTGGGGCTGAAGACGGAGGCGGCGGTCCGTCACGGGCTGATTCCGCTGATCTGCATCGGCGAAAGCGCCGAGGACAAGGCCGCAGGGCGTGCCGATGCGGTGCTGCGCACCGAGGTCGAGGGCGCTCTTTCGAGGCTCTCCGAGGCGCAGATGGCGGCGCCGATCCTGTTCGCCTACGAGCCGGTCTGGGCCATCGGCGAGGGCGGCACGCCCGCCTCGCCCGACTATGCCGACGCGCGCCAGGCCGGCATCATCGCGGCGACGGAGGAGATCACCGGTCGCCGGCTGCCATGCCTGTATGGCGGCAGCGTCAATTCCGGCAATTGCGCCGAACTCATCGCCTGCCCACATGTCGACGGGCTGTTCATCGGGCGGTCGGCATGGGAGGTCGAGGGATATCTCGACATCCTGTCACGCTGCGCCGCCACCATCTGAGAAAGGACGCTTCATGAAACTCGCGATCGCTGGCGACAGCGCCGGAGCCCCCCTCGCCAAGGTCCTGGCCGAGCATCTGAGCGGCCGGGACGGCCTCGACGTGTCCGAAGTCAGCAATCCGCCCACCGGCGCCGAGAAATTCTATGCCGACCTGGCGGACCGGGTCGCCAGCGGCATTCTCGACGGCACCTACGACAGGGCCATCCTGTGCTGCGGCACCGGCATCGGCGTCTGCCTGTCGGCCAACAAGGTGCCCGGAATCCGCGCCGCCCAGACCCACGACACCTATTCGGCCGAGCGGGCGGCCCTGTCCAACAACGCCCAGATCATCACCATGGGCGCACGCGTCATCGGGAGCGAGCTCGCCAAGAGCGTGGCCGACGCGTTTCTGGCCTGCAAGTTCGACCCCGGCGGCCGCTCGGCCGACAATGTGAAGGCAATCGACGCCCTGGACGCCAAGTACCACGGCGCCTGAGGGCCTGATCTCTTCGCAGCATCCTGTTGCGCCGCGTGATGCAAGGCCTAGAGCCGCATGCGGCGTGTTTCGGTCAGGGTCTTCGTCACCGCGGCGATCTCCGTGGACCGGCGTTCCGGCGACCATCGCAGGGCGGCGGCCGCGACGATGGCGATCGCCTCGATGTCCCGCGCGGTCAGCATGCCGGTGACGGCCAGATTGGTGCGACGCAGGACGATATCCTCGAGACGCACGACGTCCTCGTTGCGCGCGATCCAGTCGATCTCCTTCAGGCTCGTCGACCGCGCATCGGGCAGCCGTTCGCCATCGGAATAGTCGCAGCGATGATGGGCAATCGCCAGCGCGGTGGTGCCGTAGCGCTCCAGCAGGGCCTCCAGCCGGGGCTCGTCGAGCCAGGTCGCCACCGAGCCTTCGGCCAGCCAGACAGAGCGCGCCAAGGGGTTGCCAGGATAGTTGCGGCCGCCGCCGACAGCCAGATGGTCGGTGGAGGTGAGCCGGCTGCGCTTCAGGCGGCGCAGGATCCTGTCGGTCGCCCTCTCCGCAAAGGCCCGGTAGGTCGTCCACCGTCCGCCGACCAACGACAGGATTGGGAAGGCCCGGTCCGCGTCCGGCTCGACGACCGGCATCGAACTGCCTCGGCCCGGCTTGCCGCCGGTGGCATCGTCCGACGCCGGCAGCGCATAGATTCCGGCGGTGGCGTGGACGATTTGGTCTGCGCCGAACTGCAGGTCGGGCAGGAGTGCGCGCAGGCTGCCGAGCAGGGTCTCTACGTCCGCATCGTCGCAACGTGAATCGTCCGGATCGTCGGTCGGCGCATCGGTGGCGCCGACGAGCACCCGGCCGAAATAGTCCTGCGCGGTACAGAGCCAGCCCCTGCCTGGTCCCGCATCCGGAGCCTCGAAGCGCAGGATCCGTCCGTCCAGCCGGCGCCGCAGATCCTCTTGGTCGAGGAGAACGTGCGTGCGCTTGCGGACGACGGCCAGTTCCGACGGCGCGCCGAGAGCGGTGTTGACCTCGTCGATCCACGCCCCGGCAGCGTTGACCACGAGCGTCGGGCGAACGACGAATTGCGAGCCGTCGTCGCGCTCGAAGGCCAATTGCCCGCCGATGCAGGCAACCAGCGACGTCCAGCTGGCGGCCTCCGCTTCCGGGCACGCGTCCAGCCCGTCCCTGACCAGTTCGTAGACGAACCGCTCCGGCGCGGTGATTCGGGCGTCGTGGTAGATGCCGGCGGCGGCGACGCCCGCAGGCAGGCCGAGAGGGTCCGCCAGCGCCCGCTGCCGGCCGAGGAGGACATGGGGCGGGATGCCCCCGTGCCGCGCGCCGGTGCGGTCGTGGAGGGCAAGGCCGATCCGGGCCAGGATCGAGCCGCGGTGGCGCGGCACCGTGGGCGAGCCGGCCAGGGTTCGCAGCAGCGCCCACAGCCCTCCCATTCGGGAAAACACCGGGAACACGACCGGCAGTGTCTCGACGCAATGGGGTGCGATCTTCAGGAGCCGGTTGCGCTCGGCCGCTGCCAGGTCCGCCCCCTGGAGGTCGCCGATTTCCAGCTCGGCCAGCCCGCCCTCGACCAGGCGGGACGAGGCCGCGCTGGCGCCGGAGCCGAAATCGCCCTTGTCGACGATCAGGCAGGAGACCCCTTGTGCGCAGAGGTCCCGGAAGAGGCCGGCGCCGTGCAATCCCGCGCCGAGGATGACGACATCGACCGGCTGGCCCTCGGGCAGGGCAGGCAGTTCGTCGTCGGGTTGGTCGTCAATGACGGGTTCGTCGTTGATGGGAGGCTCGTCGGTCGCGTTGTCTGGCACGCTCACTCCCGCATCATCCTGCATTGCCGGAATCCCGACCCTTTCGATGCGCCGTCGGCCTGTCCACCAAAAAGTGGGCGCGCGGCCGCCAGGAATGGCGTCGGGTCTGTCCGGTGCCGCTGCGATCCGCGCCGATCAGGCGGCGCGGTGGATGGTAGCGGGCGGCGTGCCGACGGATTGGCGCGTCCTGACGATCATCAGTGCCGCCTCGGCTGCCTCGCGGCCCTTGGTGACGAAATGCTCGCGGAAGATCGCCTCGTGATGGGCGGTCTCCTGGTAGTGATGCGGCGTCAGGGACACCGACAGCACCGGCACGCCGCTGTCGAGGCCGGCGCGCATCAGCCCGTCCACGACGGCCTGCGCGACGAAATCATGCCGGTAGATGCCGCCATCGACGACCAGGGCCGCGGCGGCCACGGCCGCATAGCGTCCGGTCAGGGCGAGGTCGCGGGCGAGCAGCGGCATCTCGAAGGCGCCGGGCACGTCGAAGACGTCGACCTGGTCGTCCGGAATGATCTGGGTGAAGCCTTCCAGGGCACGCGAGACGATGTCGGCGTGCCAATTGGCCTTGATGAATGCGTAGCGGGTGGGCGCCATGGCGGGATCTCCTTTCGCAACGGACACGTCACCCAAGGCGATCACGGACGCGGAGCGCGAGGGCTTTCGCCCGGCGCGCCATGCGTTCGTTCTCTCTCATCCGGACTGTGACCGTCGGCTCAGGCATCGCACCTGATCTGCTGACCCCTTCGCAGCCGAAGGGCGCTCGCGGGCTCGCGGGCACATGCCGCATACCGCCGGTGGGGACTTTCACCCCGCCCTGAGCGCGTCGAGATAAAGCACCGCCGGCGGGCCCATGCAAGCCGCAGGACAGCGGACGCGCGGTGGTCAGGTCCGGCGCCGGCCGGCCTGCAGTTCCGCGACCCGCTCGCGCGTGTGGTCGAAGGATTGCACCCCGGCATCCGAACCGAGGCCGCTCGCCACAAGGGCGGCCACCCCTTGCGCGAAATCGATGGCCGCTTCCGGCTCCAACCGGTGCGTCAGTGCAGTGATGAAGCCGGCGTCGAAGGCGTCGCCGCAGCCGGTCGTGTCGATCACTTCGATGTCGTAGGCCGGTACATGCAGCCGGGTACCGTCGGCCGCGGCGTAATAGGCGCCCTCGGCGCCGAGGGTGAAGACGCAGGTCCGCGCGCCCCGGTCCAGATAGAAGGCGGCGCAGTCGCCCGGGGTGGCCTGGCCCGACATGTCGCGGGCTTCCTCGATCGAGGGCATGAAATAGTCGATATGCGGCAGGAGCGGCAGCACCAGACCGGCGGTCTCGGCACTCGCGGCGATCAGGTCGAAGGTCACGGTGCAGCCGCGGCGCTTGGCCTCCTCCAGCAACACCCGGCTGCGCTCGCCGTCGAGCTTCCTCAGCAGCCCCGTGCCGCCCAGATGCAGGATCGGCGTGTCGAAGATCTGGTCGTAAAGGCTCGGCGGAACGTCGAAATGGTCCGAGGCGCCGCGCATGTGCAAGGCCGGGCGCTCGCCATTGGGCCGGATGTTGAGGATGGTCGCCGACGTCGGGACGCCGTCGAGCCGCTGCATGGCGGAGGTGTCGATGCCGAGCCGGTCCATCGCGCCGAGGACGAAGTCGGCCTTCTCGTCATTGCCCACCGCGCCGACGGCGAGACTGTTCAGGCCGAGCTTGGCCGTGTTGACGACGACGCCCCCGGCGGTGCCGGCGACGGTCAGGCGGATCTCGTCGATGAACTCCACATTGCCGCGATCGGGAATGCGGGTGACCGGACGTCCGAGAATGTCGAGGATGTAGAGCCCGACGACCGAGACATCGTAGCGCATGTCCGTCCTTTCGTGTGTCACGAGATGCGGTTGCCGTCGCAGAACAGCATCAGCCGGTCGCGCGGCACCGACAGATGGACGGCGCCGCCGAGCTCTGCCGGCGGGCGGCCTTCGGTGTTCACCTTGACCAGTGTTTCGCCGATCTTCGCCTTGGTCAGGTAGCGGCCGGCGATGCCGATCGCCTGGTCGACGAGGATCGCGCCGACGCTGCCCTCGGTCGGCTCGCCGGTCATGCGCACCAGTTCCGGTCTTATGCCGATCGTCAGCTTGCCCTTCGGGGGGCTCTGCGGGGTCGGCAGCGGCGCGGCTAGGATCGGCGCGTGGATGCCGCGGCTGTCGAGCTCGGCCGGGATGAAATTCATGCCGGGATTGCCCAGGAACCAGCCGCCGAACTCGGTGGTCGGCTGGCCGTAGAGCACCTGCGGCCGGTCGTACTGCATGATCCGGCCGTCCTTCATCAGGGCGATCCGGTCGGCCAGGGTCATCGCCTCGGTCTGGTCGTGGGTGACGTAGACGATGGTCTGCTTCAGCCGCTTGGTGACGCGCTTGAAGGCGCGGATGAGCTGCAGCTTGGCGTTGACCTCGACATTGGTGGTCGGCTCGTCGAACAGGACGATCTCCGACTGGCGCGCGACGGCGCGGCCCACCGCCACCTTCTGGCGGCTGCCCGCGTCGAGCTGTTCGATGAAGGCGCCGGCCAGCGGACGCAGATCGAGGACGTCGAGCACCTCGTCGACGCGGCGCCTGCGCTCGGCGGTCGAGACGCTGCGGTCGTGCCGCATCGGCAGTTCCAGGTTCTCGGCCACCGACAGGGTCGGGTACATGACCGGATACTGGAACACCATGCCGACATTGCGCTTGCGCGGCGGCAGCCGTGTCACGTCGCGGCCGCCGAAGAGGACACGGCCCTCGCTGGGCCGCTCCAGCCCGGCCAGCATCCGCATCAGCGTGGTCTTGCCGCAGCCCGACGGGCCGAGCAGGCAGGCGACCTCGCCGTCGGCAAAGGTCATGTGGACGTCGTTGACGGCGGTGAAGCTGCCGAAGCGCTTGGTGATGTGCTCGATGACGATCTCAGCCATGGATCTTCTGCTCCGCTCGAACGCATGGGGCCTGCGGCGCGTTCACGATCGGCCCCCCGCGCCCGCCAGCCGCTGCCCGCTGGTCCCGTCGAACAGCAGGATGTCGGCCGGGTCGATCTGCACGCCGACCGTGCTGTCGAATTCCGGCGGCGCGCGATCGTGGAGCGCTATCGCGCTGGTCAGGGAATGGCCGTCGAGATCGAGATAGACCACCGCCTCGCCGCCGAGATTTTCCACCAGCGTGACGCGCGCCATTGCGCCGGCCGTTGTGCCCTCGGGATTCAACCGCACATGTTCGGGCCGGATGCCGGCGATGACCGATTGTCCTTCGGGAATGCCGGCGGCCGTGAGGCGCAGCGGCCCCGCCTCGACGGTGCCGTCGATGACGCCGCCTGGATAGAGATTGGCGTTCGGAAAGCCGATCAGGTCGAGGGAGCGGGCCTGCGAGGGCTGGTGGTAGACCGCCGTCGCCTCGCCGTCCTGGATCACCCGGCCGGCGTCGAGCACGGCGAGCCGCTGCGCCATGGTCAGCGCTTCCAGCGAATCCGAGGTCGCATAGAGGAAGGTGGCGTTCAACTCCTCGCGCAACGATTTCAGCTCGTCCATCAGCCGTTCGCGCAGCTTGTAGTCGAGCCCGACCAGGGGGTCGTCGAGAACGAAGATCTGGGCGTCCTTCAGGAGCCCGCGCGCCACCGCCACGCGCTGCTTCTCGCCGCCCGAGAGCTGGTCCGGCGTCTTCGCCAGGAGATGGGTGATCGACAGGATGCCGGCGGTGCGGTCGACGCGCGCCGCGATCTCGTCCTTCGGGAACCGCGCCAGCGTCAGCGGATAGGCCATGTTCTGGGCCACCGTCTGGTGCGGGTAGAGCGCGAAATTCTGCGGCACGTAGCCGATCGGCCGCTCGGCCGGCGGGTCGCCCACGATGTCCCGGCCCGACAGAAGGATCTGGCCGGCATCGGGCTTTTCCAGCCCGACCAGAATGCGGAACAGGGTCGACTTGCCGGACTGGGGCGGGCCGCACAGCACGGTGAAGCTCTGCGGCGCGACGTCGAGGGTCAGTGCGTCGAGAGCCACGGTCCGGCCGTAGCGCTTGGTGATGCCTTGGAACTGCAGCGACATGAAATCAGCGACCGAGTTGCGAGAATGTCGGGACCATCAGGATGCCGACCGAGAACACGGCCGCGATGACCAGCAGCACCTTGACGATGAAGTACAGGCTGGCGCCCGGCGAGGCGTCCTTGCGCAGATTGCCCACGGCGATCTGCAGGAGGGTCGCGGCGACCAGCACGCACAGGCCGACCTTGTAGACCATGAGGTTGTAGCGCTGGGCGATCATCAGGATGCCGGCCAGGAGGCCGAAGATCAGGAAAGTCTCCAGGCGCTCGGGAAAGGTGCGGGTGGGTTTCATGCTCAGACCTCTCCCCGCACGGTGCCGAAGGTCATGCCGACCAGAAGATATTTCTGGAAGATGTAGATGAAGACGACGGGCACGATGATGTAGACCGACGTCATCGTCGAGATGAACGTCCAGTTCACGCCGCCATCGGAATAGGTGCCGACGGACAGGGCATAGGGGATGTTCTGGGTGCTCACCCCGCCAATGATGAAGTTGAAGAGATATTCGTTCCATACGAAGATCAGGTTGAAGATGAAGGCGGCGATGAGGCCGGGGCGGACCTGCGGCATCACCACCTTGAAGATGACGTGGAACCACGAGCCGCCATTGACGATGCCGGTCTCGTCGAAGCGCGTCGAGACGCCGTCGAGAAAGCCCTTCAGGATCCAGACCGAGAAGGGGATCGAGAACATGGCGTAGAACAGCATCAGCCAGAGATGCGAATCCTTCCAGCCGAAGGCGACATACATCAGGAAGACCGGCAGGATCACCGCCGGTCCCGGCAGCATGCGGATCGACAGGAGCAGGAACATCAAAAAGTCGGTGCCCTTCGGCCGGAACCGCGAGAAGCAGAAGGCGGCAAGGAAGGACACGACCACGGCGATCAGCACGGCGCCGATCGACAGCACCACGGAATTGGCGATCTGCAGGAAGATCTCGCCGCGGTTGAACAGGTCGACGTAATTGTCGAGCGTCGGCTTGAAGAACAGCTTCGGGGGCATCGCCAGGATGTCGTCGCGGGTCTTGAAGGACGACATGACGATCCAGGCGATCGGCGCGAAGAAGATCAGCGCGATCAGCCACAGGGCGGCGTAATACAGCCATTCGCGCAGGCGGCTCATGCTCCGCCCTCCCGGCGACGACGCAGGCTGAGGACGAAGATGAAGGCGCTGGTCATGGCGATCGATATCAGGAGGAGAAGGACGGCATAGGCCGACGACCAGCCCATGTTGAAGCTCTCGAAGGCCTGCTTGTTCAGCTCCAGCGCCACCAGCCGGGTGGTCTGGCCCGGCCCGCCCTTGGTCATCGGGATGATCAGGTCGAGCGTCTTGAAGCTGTCGATGGTGCGCAGGAGGATGCCGAGCATCATGATGAACTTGCCGTGGTGCCAGATGACCAGGGTCAGGCGCCGCAGGAAGGGCACGCGGTCGATCTCCGCCGCCTCCAGTTCGGCCGTCGGCACCGAGCCGAGGGCCGCCAGCGTCATCAGCGTCATGAACGGCGTCCACATCCAGCAATCCACCGCCAGCACCGCCCAGAAGGCGAGTTCGGGATTGCCGAGGAAGTCGATCGGCCCGCTGTCGAACAGCGCCCGGCCGAGATAGTTCAGGACGCCGAAGGTCGGGTCGTAGATGAAGCGGAAGAAGGTGCCCGACGCCACCGGCGTCAGCACCATGGGGGCGAACAGCAGCGTCAGCGCGATGCGCCGGCCCGGCATGTCCCTAGAGCCCCAGAACAGGAAGCCCAGCATCGCGCCGAGAACGGTCTGGATCGTCACGCCGCACAGGACGAAGGTGAAGGTGCGCGACAGGTCGAACCAGATGCCGTTCTTGCTGGCGAGGATGCCGAGGAAGTTGCGAAAACCGACAAATTCCGGCGGCATCCCGCTGGTCAGCGAGAAATTGTAGAAGGACAGGCCGAGCAGCCACAGCGTCGGGATCGTGTTGAAGACGATGAAGAAGATCATCACCGGCGCCAGCAGCGTGAGGATCAGCGTGGCGCGGTTGTCGAACAGGCGGGCAAAAGGCCGCCGACGCTGCTGGACGGGGGGCATGTTCGGGCCTCGATGTGATGACTCAGGGGCCGGGCGCGGGGTCTGAGCCGCGTCCGGCCGACGAGTGGACCTGTCGTTTACAGCGAGGTCATCGCGCAGCTGTCGGACGGCGCTTCGGTGGCCGTGCCGGAATCGTAGAGGATCTGCTGCTGGGCGCAGGCGATGTAGTCCATCACCGCCTGGGCGTCGGTCGACTGGCCGGTCACAAATGAGGAATAGCCCTCCTGCTGGACCGACAGCATCTCCGAATATTTCGGGTCATGCCAGAAGTCCTGCGAGCGGCCGTCCTCGAGCATGAACTTGTAGGTGCGGTTCCACGGGTTGATGTCGTTGAAATCGTCCCGCGAGAGGGTCGCCTTGTCGCACGGATTGCCGCCGCGCTTGGCGAATTCCAGCGCCGTCTCGGGCTGGTACCACCAGTTCATGAAGTCGATGGCGACGCGCATCTTCTGCTCGTCGTTGAAGGCGTTGATCACCCAGGGCTGCCCACCCATGGAGTAGATCCGCTTGGGCTCGGCGCCCGGCGCCTGATGCTTGGGCGGCGGCACGACCAGCACCTTGCCCTGCAGTTCCTCGGTGATCATGGCCGGACCGACGGCGGCCCACTGGATGGTCGCGAAGACCTTGCCCTGGGTGAAGACGTCGATGCCTTCGGCGATGCCGATATTGGTGGCGCCCGGCGGGCAGTATTTCAGCCAGCGCTTGTATTCCTCCAGAGAGGCGGCGTTCTCCGGCGTGTTGAGGACGCCCTCGACCTGGCCGGTCTCCGGGTTCCACAATTCGCCGCCGCGGCTCCACAGGAAGTTGTTGAAGGCGCAGGTCGCGAAGTCGTAGACGCGGCTGTACTGCTGGGCAAAGCCCCAGCGCTGCTCGTCCGGCCGGGTGAAGAAGTCCGCGATCTTCTCGAACTCGTCCATGGTGAGGTTTTCGAAATCCTCGAAGGTCGAGGGCAGTTCGACGTCGTACTTGGCCTTGAACGCCTCGCGCTCCTGAGGGTCCTCGAGCCAGTCCTTGCGCACGAACAGCGCCTCGACGTCGCCTTCCTGCGGCAGGCCCCAGATGTCCTGGCTGCCGTCGGGATAGGTCATGTAGGTGTCGACGACGGTCTTGGAGTACCATTCGATGTCGAGCGCCGGGTTCTGCGCGATGACGTCGTTGAGCTTCAGGATCCAGCCCGGCTGGGCGAGCGCGCCCAGCCACTGGCTGTCGGAGATGATGATGTTGAATTCCTGGCTGCGCGTGACCAGCGAGGTCGCGGCCTTCTGGAACAGGTCGGCGAAGGGCGCTTCCTGGAAGTTGAAGGAGACGTCGTAGCCGTAACGCTCCTTCACGTATTCGGCGAAGAGCGGCGACATCTTCACGCCCAGCGAGGACGGCACCCAGCCGGCGATGCCCAGAATGTTCATCTCGATCGACTGGCCGGCGAGCGGATGGCTCTCCTGGGCACTCAGGCGGTTGATGAAGGGGGCGCCGAGGACGGTCGAAAGGCCGAGCGCCGCGCCGCCCTTCAACAGGGTCCGGCGCGGGACCAACAGCCCGGAGCCGGTCCGCATATCGGTAGATCTCGTCATGCCATTTTCCTCCCAGTTGCAATAGTGGCCGCCGGGGGGCCTGTCGCGTTCCGGCGCTGCTGTTCAACCGCGTGAATGCGACGGCACAATCCCTCCCAGGACCGTCGGATCGCGATCTGCAAACCCTATTGGCGACAATATTCAAATCCTATAAGACAAATGTCAAGATGGCATCCCTGACCACCTCGACTGCGCGCAAGAGCGCCTCCGGACGCCCCTCCATCGGGGCCACCCCGGTCCCTCTGCCGTTCCGCGACGACCCGCTGCTGTGGGCCGGCTGGCTCTATGCCCGCGACGGCATGACCCAGAACGAGATCGCCAAGGCGATGGGTGTCTCGCGAGCGACCGTGAACGGCTACCTGGCCGAGGCACGCACCCGCGGTATCGTCACCCTGTCCATGGAGACGTCGCGGCTCAGCGAGCTGATGATCGCCCAGGCGATGAAGGATCGCTTTCATCTCAGCGACTGCATCGTCATTCCCAGTGCCGAGGGCGATTCCGGCCTCGACGAGCGGCTGGGCGAGACCGGTGCACGGGTGCTGCAGCGGCTGATCCGGCCCGGCGACATGCTGGGCATCGCCTGGGGGCGCACGATGATCGCGCTGGCCCGGCGCATCGGCCCCGGGCAGGTTCCGGACCTGTCGGTGATCCAGCTCACCGGCGGCACCTCGGCGCCGGTCGATTTCACGCCGGAGCTCTGCGCCTCGCAACTTGCCACCGCGCTGGGCGCGCGCTCGATCAACATCACCGCACCGGCCGTGGTTTCCAGCGCCGCGGTCCGCGACATCCTAATGAACGAGCCGCAGTTGCGCGAGCAGTTCGACATGGCCCGGCGCGCCGACAAGGTCGTCTTCGGCATCTGCTCGACGCGGCCCGACAGCACCATCCACGCCAGCGGGCTGGTGCGCCAGGAGGAGCTGGCGCATCCGGCCTTTCACCGCGCCACCGCGGTCGTCGCGGGGCGTTTCATCGACGACCGCGGCGTGCCGGTACGCGCGCCGCTGGATGCGCGCACCATCGGGCTGACGCTGGAGGAGATCTCGCGGATCAAGGTGCGCATCGCTGTGGCTGGCGGCTCGCGCAAGGTGCCGGCGATCCTGGCGGCGCTGCGCGGCGGCTATGCCAATATCCTGATCACCGATGCGGCCACGGCACACAGCATTCTGCAGGCGGAGGGGGTGCCCGAGTCGCTCGGCGCCCTGCGAGGAACCAGACGCACACAGCTACAGGGAGGCAATCCAGTGAAGACCAAGAAACTCATCAACGATCCGAAGAACATAATCGAGGAGATGCTGGACGGCATCGTCAAGGCGCATCCCAGGCATGTGCGCCAGCTCGAGGACAGCCCGCGATCAGTGATCGCGGTCGACGGTCCGCGCAAGGACAAGGTGGCGATCGTCATCGGCGGCGGCTCCGGCCACGAGCCGTCCTTCGTCGGCTTCGTCGGCAAGGGCATCGCCGATGCCTGCGCCATCGGTAACGTCTTCGCCTCGCCGCCGCCCGATCCGATCCTCGAATGTACCAAGGCCGTCGATGGCGGCGCCGGCGTACTCTACATGTACGGCAACTATGCCGGCGACGTGATGAACTTCGACATGGCGGCCGAGATGGCCGCGATGGAGGACATCGAGGTCCGCACGGTGCTCTCCACCGACGACGTGGCCTCGGCGCCGCTCGACCAGAAGGAGAAGCGCCGCGGCGTCGCCGGCAATTTCTTCATCTTCAAGATCGCCGGTGCGGCTGCCGACAGGATGTGGTCCCTCGACGAATGCGAGCGCGTCGCCCGCAAGGCCAACGACAACACCTTCACCGTCGGCGTCGCCCTCGCGCCCTGCTCGCTGCCCCAGACCCTGCGGCACAATTTCGACATCGGCCCCGACGAGATGGAAATCGGCATGGGCATCCATGGCGAGCCGGGCGTGACGCGCGAGCCGCTGCGCACCGCCGACGAGGTGACCGACGACATGCTGGAGCGGATCTTCGCCGAGATGCCGGCGAAGAAGGGCTCAAAGGTGGCGGTGCTGGTCAACTCGCTGGGTTCGACGCCGCTGATGGAGCTCTACGTCATCAACCGCCGGGTGCGCGAGCGCCTCGACCGCAAGGGCATCGACGTCCATGCAACCTGGGTCGGCACCTATTGCTCGTCCCTGGAGATGGCTGGCATGTCGGTGACGCTGATCCTGCTCGACGACGAGCTGACCGAGCTTCTGGATCACCCTTGCGATTGTGCGATGTTCCGTGCGGGCTGAGCCCCGCCGGATCCTGCCACCCCAATTCGGACCATGCCCATGACCATCACCACGCAGCATCTCGTCGCGATGTTCGTCGCGATCGCCGACGCGATCGAGGAGCACAAGGACCATCTGTCGAAACTGGACGGCGTGATCGGCGATGCCGACCACGGCGTCACCATGGGAATCGGCTTCACCGCCGTCCGCGAGGCGCTAGGCCAGATCGATACGGCCGAGAGCGAGCCGGCCATCGTCTTCAACACCGCCGCCAAGACCTTCCTCAACGCTGTCGGCGCATCGTCCGGTCCGCTCTACGCCACGGCCTTCATGCGCGCCGGCGCCGCCGCCAAGGGCAAGCCGGAGCTGGACCGCGACGCCATGGTCGAGGCGTTCTGCGCCATGGCGAAGGGCATCCAGGACCGGGGCAAGGCGGAGCGCGGCGACAAGACCATGGTCGACGCCTGGCTGCCGGCCGCCGAAGCGATCGGCGAGGCGGCCGAGCGGGGCGACGGGCTCGGCGCCTGCTTCCAGGCCGCAGCCAGGGCGGCCGAGGAAGGCGCCGAGGCGACCAAGGCGATGCGGGCCTCGAAGGGACGGGCCGCAAGGCTCGGCGACCGGTCGCTCGGCCATATCGACCCCGGCGCCGCCTCGACGGCGCTCATCGTCGGCGTGATGGCGACGCAGCTGGCGGACCGCTGAGGCGGCCAGACACGGGGATTGCTGCCGGGCCGCGAACGGCGGAGCAGGAACTCGGCGGCCAGGGCGCATCCACTGTCGCCGCCATGGCAATGGGTCCGCGCGCTGGCCGGCCGCTTGCGGCAACGGATCGTTCACCGCCCCGGCTCATCCCCAGGCTCGGTGATCCGCGATGCCCGGACAAATACGCGAATGAGTCAGGCCGCCGGCATCGATGTCCGGCAAACCAGGGCGTCGGGGCTTGTCCCCGGTGCCGGTCCCGCTGCGACCGGACCGCACCCTCGCATCTTGCCCTGGCACGAGGTCGCCGTCTGCCTCGGGGCGGTCTTGCGAAGGGACGAACGCGACCCCATTCCAAGGAGATCGCCGCCAGACATTCAAGGATTGACGATGGAGCCCATTTGCTCTGCAGGTCCGGCCGACGCGTGCGAGGCAGGGAACTGGCCGATCCATCGCACCCGCCTTCTCGACTGGCTGGTGCGCGAAACCCGGGACATGCGTTTCATCGACGACATCTTCCAGCAGCTCTGCGACCGCCTGCGGGCCGGCGGGCCGCCGGTGGCGCGCGCGACCGTGCATTTCCGCATCCACCACCCGCAATGGCTGGGCGCGCGCATCCTGTGGCGTGCCGGTGCACCCGACGCCGATATCCAGACCTATCAGCACGGCGCGATGGAAACGGCGGAATATCTCGACAGTCCGATCGCCGCGGTGCACGGCGGGGCGAGCCAGGTGCGCCTGCGCCTCAGCCGCGAGCCCGCCGCGGCGGACGAATACTCCCTGTTCGGCGAATTGCGCGCCGAGGGAATGACCGACTATGTGGCCTGGCCGCTCGAGCACACATTGGGTCGCCGGCACGTGGTCTCCTTCGCCAGTGACGACCCGGCCGGCTTCTCCGACGCCGATCTCGGCTTTCTCGCCGATCTCCTGCCGGCCTTCGCCCTGGTCAGCGAGATCCGTTTGAAGAACCGCCTCGCGCGCACGCTCCTAGAGACCTATGTCGGCCCGCATGCCAGCGACCAGATCCTGGCCGGCGCGATCACTCGCGGCAGCGGCACGACGGTGGCGGCCGCGATCATGGTCTGCGACCTCCGGGATTTCACACGGATCTCCGAGCTCTGGCCGCGTGACGACGTGATCGAGCTCCTGAACGGGTATTTCGACGCGGTCTGCGAACCGATCGAGCGCCATGGGGGGGAGATCCTGAAATTCATCGGCGACGGATTGCTGGCGATCTTCCCCCTCGACCGGCCGACCGCCTGCGACGACCTGCTCAAGGCGCTGGCCGAAGCGCAGCAGGCGATGAACGTCCTCAATGAGGGACATGTGCGCGCCGGACGCGAGCCGCTGCGCTACGGCGTCGGCATCCATGTCGGCGACGTGATGTACGGCAATATCGGCTCGCGCAGCCGGCTGGACTTCACCGTGATCGGCCCGGCGGTCAATGCCGCCGCGCGCCTGGAAAACCTGACCAAGACGGTGAAGCGGCCGGTGCTCCTGTCGCGGGCCTTCGCCGATCGCGCGAGCTGCAGCTCGGCGCTCGAAAGTCTCGGCGCCTTCCCGTTGCGCGGCCTCGGCGAGGAGATGGAAGTCTTTGCCTTTTCGGCGACGGCGGCTCGGGGGCCAGTGCCGACCGGTCGGGCATGCCGCTCGACGTCGCGGTCTAGCCTGGACGCAAGGTAGCGCTCGGCCTCGGCCTGCCTGGCCGCGATGCGAGGCCGCCAGAAGGCCTGTCGCCCCCATCCCTCCGTGCGTCTTCCCTAAAGGAATGGAGACTCGCCTAGCGTGTCGACGGATGGCAGTATTGCAATGGCAGGTTCGCGCGGACCCTGCCCGGAGGGAACGCCGTGAACGGTCGGATGCGTTCAAGGGGGAGCAGATGTCCATCCTTGTTGTCGACGGATGGCGGATGGCCCGGGACATCGGGACGTCCGGAGGCGAGCCGGACGGCAGGGGCCGCATTGCATCGCTGCGCCCATGACCCTGCGACCGGCGATCCGCGCCCTTCTTGTCTGCGCGATCGTCGGCACCGGTACGGGCGAGGTGCGGGCCGGCGCCTGGACGCAGCCGAAGGGTCACGGCCAGATCATCGTGTGCAGATCGTCGCGCGGATTCCGGGCACCTACGACGATCAGGATCCAGCCGCCATCGGCCATACCGATGGCGAACTGGACATGCGGATGCTGTACGGTCGCGCCTTCGGCCTTGGCAGCTGGTCGTCCGTTCTCGACGTCCAGCTTGGCTATCGGGCCCGTTTCGGGGACCCGCCGAGCGAGTTCAAGGCGGATGTGACCTTCGGAACGCGTCCCGTGCCCGACATTCTTCTCCTCGCCCAGTCGTTCAACTCCATCGGCGACGGCAGCGAAGCGGCGATCTTCGTCAGCGGCCGGGAGCACAAGGTGCAGCTGAGTGGCGTCTGGGACGTCAACGAAAGCTGGTCGGTGCAGATGGGCGGCATCGCCACGGTTGCCGGCGCGAACGCGCTGCGTGAACGCGGAATCGTGGCCGCGATCTGGCGCCGGTTCTGACGCCGCAGCCGGCTTGGCAAGCAGCCCGCGAGCGCGGTCAGGCCTTGTCGTGACGGCAGGGCGCGAATGCGCGTTGGCCTGATAGAACGGCATGTCCGCCCCGCTCATCTCGGATTGTCGCTCAGGCGACTGCCGCCGGCTGCGGCAGATGGCGCGCGATCTCCTCCCGATGCACATGGCTAGTCCCGCAGCAGCCGTCCCAGATTCGCGAAGTCGTGCGTTCAGCTCATGCGAGAAATTCACAAGCTTGTTGCCCAAGGCCGGATAGTCTTCCAGGCGTCCGGATACTCTTTGACGAGGTGTCCGTTGGCTCCGGTCACATGGACGTCCTTCAGGTCGAGAAGTCGTCGATCAGCGGATTGGGCTTGGCGAACTGCTCGAGGTCGGCCTGGTCGCCTATGGTGATGCGGGTGCCGTTGACCTTGACGCCATAGGGCTGGAGGCCCTTGAAGGCGCGGCTCAGGTTTTCCGGTGTCATGCCCAGCACCGATGCAAGGCGCCGCTTTTCGAAATCCAGTTCGAACGCAGCCCCGCCGCCGGCATGCCTTTGTTGCCGCAACAGGTAGTTTGCGAGGCGTTCAAGCGAGGTTCTGAGCTTGAGATCCTTCTGCGCCTTGATGATCGAGCGGTAGCATTGCGCAAGCTCCGTCACGATCGCGCGGGCAAAGTTGCTGTCGGCGTCGAAGATCGCGCGGACGTCCTGGCTCGGAATGAGCGCGATGCGGCTCTTCTCCAGCGTTCGGGCCGACATCAGATAGGGCGCGTCCCTGATCGTCGCGGCCAGAATAAAGGTCGAGATGGGCCGCACGGTTGCCATGCTGGTAACCCTGCCATTCCACGCGGAGAACAGATCGACCGAACCGGAAAGAACGATGTGAAGGAAATCACTCGGCTCGCCTTCGGTGACCAATTCGATCTGGGCGGGGAAATTCTGGACATAGGCACCGCGCATCAACGCGGTGAAATGCTCATCCGGCATCTGTGAGAAGAGGTCGAGTTTATGAATATCCCGGTATTCTGGATCGGGCATGCCATTCTCTCCGGCGCTGCGGTTGATAATAGTCATTATATTATTTGATAAATGTCAAGTGTGGAAATGACCTGCGCCGGCCGAGCCTTGATCGATCAACCACAACGACATGATATAATTCCGTAAGACATTTATTTCGCTACGCTTTTCCGGGTTTCGTGATCTGGATCAAATTTTCCGGGCCGCTCCGGCCTCAGGTCTGGCGATGATCCCCCTGCTCGGGGTGAACGCCATCTTGTCGGAGACCCCGCCATGCAGACCGTAGCCACAGCCTCACGCGCCGATCAGACGCGCGCCTTGAGCCTGAGCACGATCGCCTTCACCGCCTGTTTTGCGGTCTGGACAATCTTTTCCATCATCGGTGTCGCCATCCAGGCCGAGCTGGGCCTGACCGATACGCAGTTCGGCCTGCTGGTGGCAACGCCAATCCTGACCGGCTCCATTACCCGCCTGTTTCTCGGCGTCTGGACCGAGAAGTACGGCGGGCGCCTTGTCTTCTCGGGCCAGATGATCCTGACCGCGCTGGCCACATGGGCGCTTACGCTGGCGGACAGCTACATCATGTATCTCATCGCGGCGCTGGGCATCGGGCTCGCGGGCGGGTCCTTCATCATCGGCGTGGCCTATGTCAGCCGCTGGTACGATGCGGGCCACCAGGGCACGGCCCTTGGCATCTTCGGCGCCGGCAATGTCGGCGCGGCGGTCACCAAGTTCGTCGCTCCCTTCGTCATGGTCGCCTTCGGCTGGCACGGCGTCGCCTATGTCTGGGCGGCGGGTCTGGCCTTGATCGGCGTGCTGTTCTTCCTGCTGGCCAAGGACGACCCAGAACTGGTCGAGCGGCGCAGGACGGGCGCCAGGGCCCCGTCGTTTGCCGAGCAATTCGCGCCGCTGAAGAACCTGCAGGTCTGGCGTTTCTCGCTCTACTACTTCTTCGTCTTCGGCGCCTTCGTCGCACTGGCGTTGTGGCTGCCGCACTACCTGATCGAGGTCTACGGCGTCGATGTCCGCACCGCGGGCATGGCAGCGGCATCCTTCAGCCTCTCGGCCTCGCTGTTTCGCGCCTATGGCGGGCACCTGTCCGACAAGTTCGGCGCGCGGTCGGTGATGTACTGGACCTTCGGCTTCTCGCTGATCTTCCTGTTCATGCTGTCCTACCCGCCCACGGATTACATCGTCCAGGGCAAGGGCGGGCCGATCGCATTCTCGACCAGCATGGGGCTATGGCCCTTCGTCGCCACCCTGTTCGCGCTCGGCTTTTTCATGAGCCTCGGCAAGGCGGCGGTCTTCAAGCACATCCCGGTTTACTATCCACGCCACGTCGGGGCAGTGGGCGGGCTCGTCGGCATGATCGGCGGCCTTGGCGGGTTCATCCTGCCCATCGGCTTCGGCGCGCTGCTGGACCTCACGGGCATCTACACCTCGTGCTTCGCGCTGCTGTTCGTTCTGGTCGCCATTGCGCTGACCTGGATGCACCTGTCGATCCGGGCCATGGAACGCGGCGCGCATGGCGAGGCGCTCGACCGCTTGCCGCAATTGCCAGAAATGCAGGACATCCACCACGCCGAGCGCACGGCCATGCCGCGTGTCCTTGACGACTGGCGCCCCGAAGACCCGGTGTTCTGGGAGGAAAAGGGCCGGGCGGTGGCACGGCGCAACCTGTGGATCTCGATCCCGGCGCTGCTGCTGGCCTTCTCGGTGTGGATGGTGTGGTCGGTCGTCGTCGCCCGACTGCCGGCGATCGGGTTCGACTTCACGCCGAGCCAGCTGTTCTGGCTGGCGGCCCTGCCGGGGCTTTCGGGGGCGACCCTGCGCATCTTCTACAGCTTCATGGTGCCGATCTTCGGCGGGCGGCTGTGGACGACGCTGTCGACCGCATCGCTGCTGCTGCCGGCGCTGGGCATCGGCTACGCGGTGCAGAACCCCGGCACGCCTTATCTGATATTCCTCACGCTGGCACTTCTGTGCGGCTTCGGCGGCGGCAACTTCGCCTCGTCCATGGCCAACATCGGATACTTCTTCCCGAAGGCGGAAAAGGGCAACGCGCTGGCCTTGAACGCAGGCCTCGGCAACCTGGGCGTGTCCGTCATGCAATTCCTTGTGCCCATCGTCATCACGGCGGGCGTCTTCGGGGCACTGGGCGGACAGCCACAGACCATGTCGGACGGCGGACAGCTCTGGATGCAGAATGCGGGCTTCGTCTGGGTGCCGTTCATCATCGCGGCCACGATAGCTGCCTGGCTGGGCATGAACGACATTGCCGATGCGCGCGCCAGCTTTGCCGACCAGGCGGTGATCTTCGGGCGTCGGCACAACTGGCTGATGTGCATCCTCTATACCGGCACTTTCGGCAGCTTCATCGGCTACTCCGCCGGCTTCCCGCTGCTGACCAAGCTGGCCTTTCCCGAAGTGAACGCGCTGAACTACGTGTTCCTGGGGCCGCTGGTGGGGGCGCTGAGCCGCGCCGGGACCGGATGGATCAGCGACCGGTTCGGCGGAGGACGGGTGACCTTCTGGACCTTCCTGGGAATGATCGCGGCCACGTTCGGTGTGATTTCCTTCCTCGGGCTCGGGTCCTTCCTCGGCTTCTTCGCCTGCTTCATGGCGCTGTTCTTCCTGACCGGTGTCGGCAATGCCTCCACCTTCCAGATGATCCCGGTGATCATGGGGCGCGAGGTGCCACGCCTGATGCCGCACTTGGGCGTTGACGAGCGCAAGCGGCAGATCGCCATGGAATCGGGTGCGACTGTCGCCTTCACCTCGGCCATCGCCGCCTACGGTGCCTTCTTCATCCCCAAGGCCTACGGCACATCCATCGCGCTGACCGGTTCCGCCGTGGGCGCGCTCTGGGGCTTCCTGATCTTCTACGCGATCTGCGTCGTGATCACGTGGGCTGTCTACACACGGCCCGGCGGCCTGCTGCACGACGTCGAACTCGGGCGCAGGCCCGCGGGGGCTGCTCCCCAGCCGGCCCAATGACCCTAGCGAATTCTTTGTCGGTGCGAGCCACCGTCCGGAACCGGACACCCGAAAGGAAGCCAAGATGAGCCATC
This sequence comes from Aurantimonas sp. A2-1-M11, assembly GCF_036549475.1. Taxonomy (NCBI): domain Bacteria; kingdom Pseudomonadati; phylum Pseudomonadota; class Alphaproteobacteria; order Hyphomicrobiales; family Aurantimonadaceae; genus Aurantimonas; species Aurantimonas sp. A2-1-M11. The sequence goes on from NZ_JAZHLI010000048.1 coordinate 21,791, forward strand.
TGCTCGACAGACTGAACTTCTTCCAGAGCAAGGAGCTGGAGACGTTTTCGGACGGTTGGGGTCAGACAACCCGCGAGAGCCGCGACTGGGAGGAGACCTACAGAAACCGCTGGCGGCACGACAAGATTGTCCGCTCGACCCACGGGGTGAACTGTACCGGCGCGTGCTCGTGGAAGATCTACGTGAAATCCGGCATCGTCACCTGGGAGACGCAGCAGACCGATTATCCGCGCACCCGGGCGGGCCTGCCCAATCATGAACCGCGCGGCTGTGCGCGGGGCGCGTCCTACAGCTGGTATCTCTATTCCGCCAACCGCGTGAAGAACCCGCTGATCCGGGGCAGCCTGATGCGCGTTTGGCGCCGCATGCGCGAGACGATGACGCCCGTCGCGGCCTGGGCGGCGATCCAGAACGATCCGGTTCTGCGCGCCTCCTACACCAAAACGCGCGGCAAGGGCGGTTTCGTGCGCGCGTCGTGGGATGAGGCGACCGAGATCGTCGCTGCCGCCAATGCCTATACCGCCAAGACCTACGGTCCCGACCGCGTCTTCGGCTTCTCTCCGATCCCGGCGATGTCGATGGTCAGCTATGCGGCGGGCTCGCGCTACCTGAGCCTGCTGGGCGGTACCTGCATGTCGTTCTACGACTGGTATTGCGATCTTCCGCCCGCGTCACCCCAGACCTGGGGCGAACAGACCGACGTGCCGGAAAGCGCCGACTGGTACAACGCGGGCTTCCTGATGCTCTGGGGCTCGAACGTGCCGCAGACCCGCACGCCCGACGCGCACTTCTACACCGAAGTCCGCTATCGCGGCACCAAGTCCGCCGTGGTCAGCCCCGACTATTCCGAGGCGGCGAAATTCGGCGACATCTGGCTGAACCCCCAGGCCGGCACCGACGCGGCACTGGCGATGGCCATGGGGCACGTGATCCTGCGCGAATACCATCTCGACCGGCAGGCCGAGTATTTCGAGGACTACGCCCGCAAATACACCGACATGCCGATGCTTGTCCGGCTGGATGAAAAGGACGGGCACCTTCTGCCGGGCCGGATGCTGCGCGCCGACGATTTCGACGGCAAGCTCGGCGAGACCAACAACCCCGACTGGAAGACGGTGGCCTTCGACGAGGCCAGCGGTCAGGTCGTGGCGCCCAACGGCTCCATCGGGTTCCGCTGGAACGAAACAGGCAAGTGGAACCTGGAGCAGCGCGCCAAGGGGGCTGAAGCCCGACTGCGCCTGAGCCAGATCATGGACGGCGATCATGACGAGGTTGTCGGGGTCGATTTCCCCTATTTCGGCGGTGCCGCCACCGGCGATTTCGTAAAATGCGACCACCCCGAGGTTCTGACCCGCAACATCCCTGCCCGGCGCGTCACGCTTGCCGATGGCAAGGAGGTGCTTGTCGCCACCGTGTTCGACCTCTTCTGCGGCAACTACGGTCTTGATCGCGGTCTTGGTGGCGACTGGGTGTCGAAGGATTTCGACGACGACAGCCCCTATACCCCGGCCTGGGCCGAAAAGATCACCGGCGTTGACCGTGAAAAGATCATCGCCGTGGCTCGCGAGTTCGCGGGCAATGCGGAAAAGACCCATGGCAAATCCATGGTCATCCTCGGGGCCGGACTGAACCACTGGTACCACATGGACATGGCCTATCGCGGCATCATCAACATGCTGGTGATGTGCGGCTGCATCGGGCAGGAGGGCGGCGGCTGGTCGCATTACGTCGGCCAGGAAAAACTGCGCCCGCAGACCGGCTGGCAACCGCTGGCCTTCGGGTTGGACTGGAGCCGCCCGCCGCGGCACATGAACTCCACCAGCGCCTGGTATGCTCACACGGACCAGTGGCGCTATGAAACGCTGAGCGCCGGCGAGATCCTGTCGCCCACCGCGCCCGAGGGCGACTGGGACATCAGCCTGATCGACTACAACATCCGCGCAGAGCGAATGGGCTGGCTGCCGTCCGCCCCACAGCTGAAGACCAACCCGCTGGAGGTGGCGAAAGCTGCGAAGGCGTCGGGCAAGGACATTCCCGCCTACGTCGCCGAGCAGCTGAAATCCGGTGATCTGCAAATGTCGTGCGAAGACCCGGATGCACCGGAAAACTGGCCGCGCAACCTGTTCGTCTGGCGGTCGAACCTGCTGGGGTCCAGCGGCAAGGGGCACGAATACTTTCTCAAGCACCTGCTGGGCACCGATCACGGCGTCATGGGCAAGGACCTGGGCGAGGAAGGCGGCGTGATGCCGAAGGAGGCCGTCTGGCACGACGAGGCGCCGAAGGGCAAGCTCGACCTGCTGGTGACCATCGACTTCCGCATGTCCACCACCTGCGTCTACTCCGACATCGTCCTGCCGACGGCCAGCTGGTACGAAAAGGACGACCTGAACACCTCCGACATGCACCCGTTCATCCACCCGCTGCAGGCGGCGGTGGACCCGGCGTATGAAAGCAAGTCCGACTGGGAGATCTTCAAGTCGATCGCCCGGACGTTCTCGGCGGTGGCGCCCGAGGTGCTGGGTGTCGAAACCGACATCGTTCAGCTTCCGCTGCTGCACGACACGCCCGGTGAGCTGGCGCAGGCCCATGTGAAGGACTGGAAAAAGGGTGAATGCGATCTGATCCCGGGCAAGACCGCGCCGAACTATATCGCCGTCGAACGGGATTATCCGAACCTCTACAAGAAGTTCACCTCTGTCGGGCCATTGCTTGAAAAGCTGGGCAATGGCGGCAAGGGGATCAACTGGGACACCAAGGTCGAGGTGGGGCACCTGCGCGACCTGAACGGTATCGTACTGGATGAGGGAGTCTCGAAGGGGCACGCAAGGCTGGAAACCGCCATCGACGCGGCGGAAATGATCTTGATGCTTGCGCCCGAGACCAACGGCGAAGTGGCCGTCAAGGCATGGGAAGAGTTGGAAAAACCCACCGGCCGTCACCACGCTCATCTGGCCGAAGGCGCCCACCACACCAAGATCCGCTTCCGCGATATCGCGGCCCAACCGCGCAAGATCATTTCCTCGCCCACCTGGTCAGGCATCGAGAGCGAAACCGTCTGCTACAACGCCGGCTACACCAATGTGCACGAGCTGATCCCGTGGCGGACGTTGACCGGGCGTCAGCAGCTTTACCAGGATCACCTGTGGATGCGGGCCTTTGGTGAAGGCTTCGTCAGCTATCGCCCGCCGGTGGACCTGAAGACCATCACCAAGGCCGTCAACAACGACGCGGCCGAAGGCAGCCCGCACGTCGTGCTGAACTTCATCACCCCGCACCAGAAGTGGGGCATTCACAGCACCTATACCGACAACCTGCTGATGCTGACCCTGAACAGGGGCGGTCCGGTCGTCTGGATGTCCGAGGTGGACGCGCAGAAGGCCGGTCTCGTCGATAACGACTGGGTCGAAGCCTACAACGTCAACGGCGCGCTGACCGCGCGGGTGGTGGTGTCCCAGCGGATCAAGCAGGGCACGCTGTTCATGTATCACGCGCAGGAAAAGATCGTGAACACGCCCGGATCGGAGAAGACCGGCAATCGCGGCGGCATCCACAACTCGGTCACCCGCACCACGCTCAAGCCGACGCATATGATCGGCGGCTATGCGCAGCTGAGCTACGGCTTCAACTATTACGGCACCGTGGGCAGCAATCGCGACGAATTCGTCATCGTCCGCAAGATGAAAAAGATCGACTGGCTGGATCAGCCGGCAACCCGGAACGTGGAGGCTGCGGAATGAGAGTTCGTGCGCAAATCGGCAAGGTCCTGAACCTGGATAAATGCATCGGGTGCCACACCTGCTCCGTCACCTGCAAGAACGTCTGGACCAGCCGCGAAGGCGTCGAATACGCCTGGTTCAACAACGTCGAGACCAAACCCGGCACTGGCTATCCCACCGACTGGGAAAACCAGAAGCGCTGGAACGGCGGTTGGGCCCGGTCGAAATCCGGCAAGCTGCACCCCAAGCAGGGCAGCAAGTGGCGGATCCTGGCGAGTATCTTCGCCAACCCCGACATGCCGGAAATCGACGATTACTACGAACCGTTCGATTTCGATTATGACCACCTGAAGTCGGCGCCCGACATGAACGCCTTTCCTACCGCGCGCCCCCGGTCGAAGATCACCGGCGAGCGGATGGAGAAGATCGAGAAGGGGCCGAACTGGGAGGAAATCCTTGGCGGCGAGTTTGTCAAGCGGTCGAAGGATTACAACTTCGAGAACGTGCAGAAGGAAATCTATGGAGAGTATGAAAATACCTTCATGATGTATCTGCCGCGCCTGTGCGAGCATTGCCTCAACCCGACCTGTTCGGCGTCCTGCCCCTCGGGTGCAATCTACAAGCGCGAGGAGGACGGGATCGTCCTGATCGACCAGGAAAAATGCCGGGGCTGGCGGATGTGCATCTCGGGCTGTCCCTACAAGAAGATCTATTACAACTGGGAAAGCGGCAAATCGGAAAAATGCACATTCTGCTATCCGCGCATCGAGTCGGGCCAACCGACGGTGTGTTCGGAAACCTGCGTCGGGCGCATCCGCTATCTGGGCGTCATCCTGTATGATGCCGACAAGATCGAGGCCGCGGCCAGTTCCGAACGGGAAACCGATCTTTACGGCGCGCAACTGGACGTGTTCCTCGATCCCAACGATCCGGAGGTGATCGCTGCAGCGCGCCGTGACGGGGTGCCCGAAGACTGGATCGAATCCGCCAAGATCAGCCCGATCTGGAAGATGGCGATGGAGTGGAAGGTCGCCTTTCCGCTGCATCCCGAATACCGGACGCTGCCGATGGTCTGGTACATCCCGCCGCTGTCGCCGATCCAGAACGCCGCGCAGGCCGGGCAGATCGCCATGAGCGACCAGATGCCCGACGTGCGCAGCTTGCGCATTCCGGTGCAGTACCTCGCCAACATGCTGACGGCGGGCGACGAGGAACCGATCGTGGGCGCGCTGGAACGGATGTCGGCCATGCGGCTCTACATGCGGGCGCTCAGCGTGGACGGCGTGCGCGACGAAGGTATCGCCGCCCGCGTCGGGATGTCCGGTCGCATGATCGAGGACATGTACAAGATCATGGCCATCGCCGACTACGAAGACCGTTTTGCCATCCCGACCGCCCATCGCGAGCAGAACGAAATGGGCGCCGAAATCCGCGGCGGCTGCGGCTTCACCGATGGCAACGGATGTTCCAGCGGCAGCACCGGCAAGACGACCATCTTCGGCGGCAAGAAAAAGGGCTTCGCCCTTCCGACGGAGACATTCTGATGAGGGACCGCACGCTCAAGGCGCTGTCGCTGACGCTCAGCTATCCGTCGGACGAGCTTCAGAAAGCCATGCCCGAGATCGGCGCCGTTCTGGCCGCCGATCCACGGATCAAACCCCACACGCGGGCCGCGCTACAGACCCTGACCGAAGGGCTGGGTACGGGCGATCTCTTCGACCTGCAGGAAAGCTACGTCATGCTGTTCGACCGGTCGCGCACGCTGTCGCTCAACCTGTTCGAACATGTCCACGGCGAAAGCCGGGACCGGGGCGGCGCGATGGTGAGTCTGGTCGAAACCTACCGGGAGGGCGGGTTCGAACCCGTCACCACCGAACTGCCCGACCACCTTCCGGTGCTGCTGGAATACCTCGCGACACGCCCCTTTGCGGAAGCGCGGGACATCCTGGCGGACGCGGCGCATATCCTCGACGCGATCGACACCCGTCTGGTGCGGCGCGACAGCGGATATGCCGCCGCCTTCACCGCGCTGTCGCAGCTTGCCGGGGCAGAAGCGGATGCCGAGGCACTGGCGGGAATGCTCGCCCAGCCCGACGACGACCCTGCAGACCTCGCCGCACTCGACGCGGTCTGGGAGGAAGCGGAAGTCACCTTTGGCCCCGACCCGAACGCCGGATGCCCACAGGTCCGCGACATGCTGGCCACGATGGGCACGTTCGCCCCCAAAACAGTGAACAGGAGCGTCTGACATGTTCGGGAATTTCGACATCGACTACCTGATCTTCGGCATCCTGCCCTATGCGGTTCTCGCCGTGGCCCTGGTCGGCACCATTGCGCGCTACGAACGTGACCCGTTCACCTGGAAGACCTCGTCCAGCCAGCTCCTTCGCCGCAAACAGCTGATGTGGGGATCGGTGCTGTTCCATGTTGGCATCATCGTGCTGTTTTTCGGCCACCTGATCGGGCTCTTCACCCCGATCTGGGTGCTGGATGCGCTCGGCGTTCCCTATGGCTTGAAACAGTGGGTGGCGGTGATTCTGGGAGGCGCGGCGGGCCTTGCGGCGTTCGTGGGCGCGTCGATGCTGCTGCACCGACGACTGTTCGATGCCCGCATCCGGGTCAATTCGAGCTTTGCCGACATCGCCATTCTGGTGGCGCTCTGGCTGCAGGTGGTTGTCGGGCTGGGCACCATCATCCTGACGCTCGAACACATGGACGGCTCGGAAATGGTGCGCTTCATGACCTGGTCGCAAAGCGTCATGACTCTGCAACTGAATGCCTGGGCGCAGGTCATCAACGTGCACTGGCTCTACAAGGTCCATATCCTGCTGGGCATGGTGATCCTGGCCGCGTTCCCGTTCACCCGGCTGGTGCACATGCTGTCGGTGCCGATCCGGTACGTCACGCTGCGCCCGGGCTATCAGATCGTGCGCTCGCGCCGCCGCCGCCCGCTTGAGGACCGCCGCCGCGCCTACGATGCGCTGCAGGGCAAACACGGCCCCTCGGCCACGACACCTGCGGAGTGACAGCGATGAAGATGGCCCTTTTTGCAGATGTCGTCGTGAATGGCGAAACCATTGCCTCGGCGGCGATCGCCGCCGAGGCCCAGAACCACACCGCCCCCAAGGGCAAGCCCGGCATCGCCTGGCGCAAGGCGGCGCAGGCGCTGGCGATCCGCACCCTCCTGCTGCAGGAGGCGAAGGCGCGGGGGCTTGACGCCGACCCGGAGGAACTGGCCCCCGGACGTGTCGAGACCGAGGACGAAGCATTGATCCGCGCCGTTCTGGACGAGGCGCTGACGATCGCGCCGGTGACCGATCAGGCGGTTCGTGCCGAATGGGCGAGAGACCCTGATCGTTTCCGGTCAGAGCCACTGTGGGATGTGTCGCACATCCTGTGCGCCTGCGATCCGCGCGAGGAAGCGGCAAGTGCCATTGCCGAGGCGCGCGCGCAAGCCGTTCTTGCAAGACTGGATGGTGATGCAAAGGGTTTTGCCCGCCTGGCGCGCGAAAGCGATTGCGGATCGAAGGCCTCGGGCGGACATCTTGGCCAGCTTGGTCCGGGCGACACCGTTCCCGAGTTCGAGGCCGTCCTGCGCACCCTGCCCGAAGGCGGAACGACACCCGCCCCGGTGTTGTCGCGGCACGGCTGGCACATCATCCGCCTGAACGCCACGGCGCCGGGACAGGTTCTGCCCTATGAAACCGTCCGCCCCAAGATCGCTCAGGCGTTGGAAAAGGCGGCTTGGGCGCGGGCATCGCGTGACTTCATCGAGATGCTGGCCACGGAGGCAACCATCACCGGCGCAAGCCTCGCGCCGATCTGAATCGCGCGAATGGACGCGTGATGAAACCGTCAGAGCCAGCGCGGCGCGGGCGCGGTGGTTCCTGCTGCCCATTGCGCACGCGCCTGACCCGCGTCGATCTGCTGACGCTGTCGTAGCGCATGTGGACACGACGGGAGCTGCCCCCGATTGCGGAGACGACCCATGCTGACTGATCTTCTGGCGCGCAATCAGGCCTGGTCGGCACGGTGCCATGCCGAAGAACCCGAGTATTTCACCCGGCTTGCCGCGCAACAGGCCCCCGAGTTCTTCTGGATCGGTTGTTCGGACAGCCGGGTTCCGGCAAATGTGGTCGCAGGCCTCGACCCGGGCGAGGTGTTCGTCCATCGCAACGTCGCCAATATCGTCCATTCCTCCGACATGAACCTGCTGTCGGCGCTGGAATTTGCGGTCGAGGCGTTGAGCGTGCGCGAAATCATCGTCTGCGGCCATTACGGCTGTGGCGGGGTCAAGGCCGCGACGGAGGATCTGCCGCATGGCCTAGCCGATCACTGGCTGGAGCCGATCCGGCGCCTTGCTCGCAGCTACGCTGTCGATCTGGGACGCGAGCCCGACAATGAGGGAAGACGCGACCGGCTGGCCGAGTTGAACGTCGTCGAGGGCGTCCGGCGCGTGTGCGAAACGCCGATCCTGCAAAAGGCATGGACCCACGGCGCGGACATCCGTGTGCATGGCCTGATCTACGGGTTGAAGGATGGGCGCCTGCGCGACCTCGATTGCAGCATCGGACCGGGCCATTTCAGACAGGATGCGGCACGATGACGGTGCATCAGGCCATCGCGTCGCCGGGATACGGCTGCGACGGGCAGGACACGCTCAAGACCTTGATCGGCATTGATGAGGCCCTGAGCCGGATCGCGGCGCATGCAAAGCCGGTGGGCGGGACCGAAGCGGTGTCGCTCGGTCAGGCCGTCGGCCGGATCCTCGCCGATCCGGTCCGGTCACGGTCCATGGCCCCACCCTTCGACAACGCCGCGATGGATGGCTACGCGGTCGTTACCTCTGCGCTGATGGGGAACGGGCCCTGGGTACTCCCGGTGGTTGCTCGCGTTCCTGCGGGGGAGGGAACCACCAAACGGCTCTTCGGCGCGTCTGCGGCCCGCATCTTCACCGGCGCACCGATCCCCGAAGGCGCAGATGCCGTCCTGATGCAGGAAGACGTCACCCGCGACGGAGACGTCATTCAGCTTCACCGCCGCCCCGCGCCGGGTCTGAACATCCGGCGGGCAGGCAGCGACATGGCCGCAGGGGCGATTGTTCTGAACCGAGGCGGTCGCCTCGGCCCGAGGGAAATCGCCGCCTGTGCCGCGGCCGGTGCCGGTATCGTCCGTGTTCGTCGGCGGCTGCGCGTGGCGCTCCTTGTGACCGGGGATGAAATACGCGAGGCGGGCGGGTCCCGGGCAGCTGCGCAGATATGGGACGTCAACACGCCGATGCTGACCGCCGCGCTGAGTGGCGCGTGCCTGGACCTTGTCGCCACCGCCCACGGTGCGGACAACCGCTCGGGCCTTGCCCGGCAACTCGACGACCTGGCGACCCGCGCCGACCTCGTCATCACCACTGGCGGGATCTCGGTGGGGGAGGAGGATCATGTGAAGCCCGTCCTCGCCGGTCTGGGCGGGGAGATCGTGTTCGGCGGTGTCGCCATCAAGCCGGGCAAGCCGGTATCGTTCGGGCGCATCGGGTCGGCGTTCTGGCTTGGTCTGCCCGGCAATCCGCTCGCGGCTCTTGTCACGTGGCAGGTCTTCGGCCCGGCGCTGATCCGGGGGCTTACGGGCGAAGCCGGGTCCGGCCCGGCTCGACGCCTTGTCGTCACCTCCGCCGCCATCCGTCGCAAGCCGGGACGTTGCGAATTGCGGCCCGCAACGCTTGCCGGGTTCGACGTCCATGGCCGAGACGTCATCACCTTCGAGACCGCTACCCATTCGGGCCGTGTCGGACGGTTGCCGCAGGCGGATGGGCTGATGTTCCTGCCCTCGGAGGCCGAGTACCTGCCTGCCCAAGCGCTCGTCGAATTCCAACCCTTCTGCCAGACCTGAGGATCAGAACATGATGCTTGCATTCACCATGGCGCCGGGGCGCGGCGATACGGACCTGATCCTTGAAGGCTTGGCCGCCGATCTCGCTGCCAGCGGCTTGCGATGCTGCGGTACCGTCCAGATCAACACCGAGTGTGCGGATGCCGACCCCTGCGACATGGATGTGCGGGTTTTGCCCGATGGCCCCGTCCTGCGTATCAGCCAGGACCTTGGCCCATCGGCGCGCGGTTGCCGCCTCGACCCCGCCACGCTGGAGACGGCCGTGGGGCTGGTCGCGGCGCGGCTTTCGTCGGGCGCCGACCTGCTGATCATCAACAAGTTCGGCAAGCACGAGGCAGAGGGGCGCGGGTTTCGCGACGTGATTGCGCAAGCCCTTGCGATGGATGTGCCTGTCCTTGTCGGCCTGAAGGCGATGAATCGCGAGGCCTTCAGAACTTTCGCAGGGGGAATGGCCATCCAACTGCCGCCCGAACGCGCCGCGCTCAAGGATTGGGTGGAGGGCGTGGCCGCAACTGCGGCCAAGGTTGCCTGATATCGGCCGCTCAATGCTGTCGTCCGGATGCCGTGCGTCATAATCGGCGCGGGCCATCTCTTCGAATCGATACTGTTCCTGGCCGCAGCCCGCGTCCTCTGGACCGACGCCAGCGCGATGGATCAGGCCGGGGTCGTTCTGGCTCGAGTCGGATGTGCTGCCGCCAACATCGGCCCGTAGACGACGACGAAGCCCAATAGCGCGAGGCTCCAGCCGGCGCCCGAAAGCATCAGAAGCGGCAATGCGATCTGCGGCGCGAGGGCCGCAGCGATACGCGCCAGCGCGGCGATCAGCATGGCGACGTAGAAGATGATCGTCGCGGGCGATGCTTTCAGCGCTCGCCCGGTATGACCAAGGCTGGCGCGGGTCATCACCGCGAGCGTCATCGTGCCGATCGCGCCAACTGTCCAGCTGTGGGTCACGGCGCTGCCCGGTATGAGGTCAGGCCAGACGATGCGAGCGCCCAGCAGCAGGAATCCGACTGGAAGGAATGCGTAGGCGACGTGCATGATCGCCAGGATCGGTTCACGCCACGTCGGCCAGCCGCGCCATCGCACGAGTCGCAGGATCAACAGCGCCGCGGCGACGAGCGCCAAGCCGAAGGTAAGGGTCGCTTCGGGGGCAACGACCCACGCAAGCAGTGTCAGGATGGTGGCGCCGATAGCCAGCGCGTCGGATCTTCCGAACGACGAGGGAAGCGGTTTGCCTTGCTTGACGAGCCAGTTGCGCGTGAAGCTCGGCGTCACCCGTCCGCCTACGAGTGTGACCAGCGCGATCAGCGCGGCAATCGAAAGACGCAAGGCAAGATCGGTCGGATCTCCGCGCAGAACTGCCACATGGAAGAGAATGTTCCCGACGAGCAGCGTCCCGACCAGTGTCAGGACACGCAGGTTCCGCCAATTGCGGCCGGCGATGATCTCGCGCGCGGCGAAACCGATGACCATGACCAGAAACAGGACATCGATCGCGCCAGCGGTCGCCAGACCAATCACGTTGGCGCCGAGCATGGCGATGCGGCCAAGCAGCCAGATCCCCGCCAGAAGCAAGAGCGGCCATCCCCTGACCGGAAAGCGTCCTGTCCAGTTGGGGATGGCGGTGAAGAGGAATCCGCAGATGACGGCCGCCGCATAGCCGAAGATCAACTCATGCGCGTGCCAGTTCTGATCGCCGTATGCGGGGTTGATGAACAGCCACCCGGAATAGGAGATCAGCCAGAGCGGCACGGCCATGCCGCCCCAGAGGGATGCCAGGAGGAAGAATGGCCGGAAGCCGTAGCTGAGGAGAGGGTGCGTCTGCATGGAGAGCAACTTTCGTCAGAACATCGAGACCATGGAGGGAACCCACGCCGAAGAGCCGAACTTGCCCGCCGGTGATCGCGGTGACGGCGCTCAGACCGCCGTCCCAGGAAACCGGGAACGGATCGTGCCGGATCGACCCGGCGACGATCAGGACGCAGGCGAACGGCATGACAAGGCGCGGTATCGGCCGAAGCTTTGGCGCCGCCGAGCAGAGAATCAGCGATTGCGCGTCACGTGGAGCGCCACCAGTCAGGCCAGGAGGGCAACCGAAGGATGGCGCAGCCGAGGATGGCGCGACGTCGCCTCAAGGTCTGAAGAGCCATAGCCGGAAGCTCGACGCCGCGGTCACGACAGGATCGGCAACGAACAGCGTCTCGACGAGGGGGGAATCGAACCAGGGCGAAGGGGCTACGCAAAAAATTGGAGTGCGATGCCCAGACTGATCGTGCCCCAGACGCACATGTTGATGAACGACCGGAACAACCCGCCATCCTCCTCGATACTGATGCCGCATTTCTGCAGCGCCAGATTGCCGGGAAACAGGAAGAGGTAGAGTAGGATTTTGAGAGCCGCCATTTGCTGCCTCCTGCCGGACGCCGGGGCAGCGATCGCCACCCGAGCCATAAGATGCATAGTCAATGTATGTTATGGCTATTGCAAGCTGCCGGACAAAGCAATACCGACAATGCATGTTGTGGAGGATTGCCTTGCGCCTGACGATGTACACCGACTACGCGCTGCGTCTGCTGATGTATCTGGCGCTGAAACCGGGCGAGATCGCCACGATCCGCGATGTGGCCCACGCCTACGGCATTCCGTTCAATCATCTGAACAAGGTCGCGCATGAACTCGGCCGCGCAGGGTTCATCGAAACGTTGCGCGGGAGAGGCGGAGGTCTGCGGATCGAGGGCAACGCGTCCGCAATCCGGGTCGGTGACGTGGTGAGGTCAACCGAGGATGATTTCCGTCTCGTGGAATGCTTCGATCCAGCACGAAACTCGTGCAGGATCACCGGCTCATGCCGGTTGCGGGGCGTCCTGCACGAGGCGCTCGAAGCGTATCTCGCCGTGCTGGACCGGTTTACCGTCGCTGACCTGGCCGCTCCCGACACTTCTCTCAAGGAGATCCTGGGGATTCCGGCAGTGTCGCGGTAGGCGACGGCGCGGCGCCGGTGGATCCTGACTGCCGAGAAGAGCCCCATCCATTTGGCCGTGGCCATCATGGGCGTCTCGGTCGAGCCCCGGGGGCTCCTGCTTCCGGCGAACCTCGTCCTGTTCGCCTTTGCTGCATTATGGCGCCGGCACCCGTCATCGTCATGCTGGCGTCGGTACGGCCGCCTACGGCGCCCTTCTCGGTGCAGGCGGCTGATCGTGGAGATGCGGGCCTCGATTGGCGTTGGCGGTTTCTTCCACGCTGCGCTTTCATGAACTCATGAAGGATCGAGATTACCCACTCTTCGGAGCATCCGCACGCGGGTCGGTGTCTCCGCCGTCGGCATATTCACGATCCATCACCTCCACGGTGGCGGTGGCGGTCAGGCCGTGAATGACCGTAGAGGCGAAGATCGTGAAGGCGACAAGCGCCCACAGCGGCCCTTCATCGACGAATTCCACATGGGTGGATGCGTATGCGAGATAGTAGAGCGACCCGATTCCGCGCACGCCATAGAACGCCACGACAGCGCGCGCTCTCATGCTGAGAGGGGACCCGATCAGTCCCAGCATTCCTGCCGCCGGTCGGATCATCAGTATCAGGCCAAAGCCGATGACCGTGTGGCGCCAGTCGAGATAGGGCCACAGCGATGGCATGACGCTGCCGAGCAGCACGAGAAGAATGGCCGTGATGGCGTGTTCAATGGAACTGGCGAAGGCATGGAGCCGCATATGAAACCGATGTTTGGCTTCTGCCCGCCGGCACACGACCCCCGCGACGAAGGCGGCGATGAAGCCGTAACCTTCGGCAAGCTCGACAACGCCGTAGGCGAGGAACACGCCCGCCAGGGCAAGAACACCGGGACCCGAGGAGGCGACCGTGTTCCAGGCGGGCACAGCGATCAGGATGCGCCCCAGAAGCCAGCCGATGACGACGCCGAGACCGAGGCCGACGACAATTCGGTAGAACACATCCCAGGCGAGCCATTCGGTAAGCCAGAGCGCGGGGTTCGCGCCTTGCGACGCGACATGGAGCGCAAGATAGACGAACGGAAACGCCAGGCCGTCGTTCAGTCCGGCCTCCGTGGTCAGCGCGAACCGGACCGGATGCTCTTTCCCCTCGAGCGGCGGACCGATCTGAAGATCCCCGGCGAGCACCGGATCCGTCGGCGCCAGCACGGCCCCGAGCAGAATCGCACCGCCCAGCGTCATCCCGGCGACGCTCCAGCCAAGGAGTGCAACGGCGGCAATGGTCAGGGGCATGGTAATGGCGAGGAGCCGGATCGTTGGCCGCCAAAGCCGCATGCCACCCAGATTGTCGATCCGCAGCCCCGTGGCGAACAACACGACAATCACGACCAGCTCTGCCGCGATTTCCCAAATGGCCGGATTCTGCGTGGGGTCTATCCCATCGACGATGCCGGGGAACAGCAGCGAACCGACCATGCCACAGCCCATGAGGAGCGCCGTCGCCGCAGGCGGTCGCCTGACAAAAAGATGCGGCACCCAATACGACACGAGCAAGCTCGCTCCGAGCGCCACGAGCAGGATGTGGTAGGCGTCAAAACCGAACCGGGCATCTTCCATGGTGGGGCATTTCCCTGAGCTGAGCTGAGCGCCTTCGGAGGCGGGTATCGATGTCGGGCACCGCGCCACATGGGAGACGCCGCCTTTGTTGAGGCCCCTATGTCAGGCAACGGAGTCGGGAATACGACCGGCCCGGTCCGCTCTTTGCATTCGCCGAAGGCGCCAGGCTGCCCCATCAGCTTCGGGCCGATCCTCACGCCGTACCGCGGCACGGGCCTTTCATCGACGGCGATCGGCAATTTCCGCTGAAGCGCGCACGCGTCACCTTCACTGAAGGACACGGCTCCTGCTCTCCTGCTGCCATGTGCAACCACTAATCGATCGCCAGGTAGCGATCCGCGATTTCACCCGCGCCATGCGGGACGGCACGGGCAACCCGCCGTCGCTGCCAGGCGTCGTCCCGGACTATACCGCGCCGGTGGTCCGGACGGCGGAGGACGGCGAGCGTGAGCTGACGATGATGCGCGGAGGCATGCGTCGCACAGTTCATCATGAAGGGGCGCAATGGCTGGAGCACACGGCAATGGCCGACCGCATTAAGCGTCGCGACCAATGCCGTATTGTGGGGCATTTGTCTCAGCCCCCGCACCTTCGCCTGCACGCGCATGCTGACGTCCCGGTTGCCGCAGCCATTGCATGAACACTCGGTTTCCGCCTCATCTGCGTGTGGCCTCGTCAAGGGTCAGGACGAGCGTGCGGTGGCATCTATGGCAGGCCCACAACAAACCTATCTCATTGTCGGCGAGCTTACCGAGCGTGTCGACAGTGTGAGGATTCGGAGACGGCACCACCGGTTTCCGTGCTTCGGCCATGGCTGGGACAGCTGTCATCGATCCGGATCTGGCAGGCTTTGAACCGCCCCGGGTTGTGAATAAGCGCGCAAGCGGGACCCCGCCTCCGATGACTTGAACGCCTTGATATAATTTCGAGAAGATCAAATCGAC
>NZ_JAZHLI010000049.1:0-35119 GCF_036549475.1 Aurantimonas sp. A2-1-M11
ATGGGCGACTGGACCGCAACTTCCTCCTCGGCCATGCTGGCGACGCCATCAACGCACTCCTCGTGGCCGCCGCCCACAATCTACGCCTCGTTCTCACCGTCCTGGCGCTTTGGTTTGTCTGGTTCCTGCAAGCAAGCCAGCCAAAAACGGCGAAACCGCATACGTCCAAACGTCTTTCCGGGTGCGTCGCTTCAACGGCTTAGCCATTATTCAGGGCGGACTACGTACCGATTGTCATCGGAATTGCGTCAGACCTATCATTTCGCGCTTATTCACATCGTTTGCGGCTATAAAGTCGAAGAACCCTGCGTGCGACGCTCGCTCGTGGCGATCTCCAGAGGCGCATAAAGCTGGGAAAAGGCGGCTCTCACATTCGCCGTTACCTCTTCAAGTCGGCGCTCGATATGGGCACGCATCGCCGCCGCCGCACGCTCACCGTCACCGTCCCGAACCAGCGCCAGGATTTCGCCATGCGGCTGCGTGGTAATGGCGGCTGGGCCATCTCTTTCGCTCAGAGACTGGAGGTCGATGAGGCGGACATAGTGGATCCGGCCATTGACGTTCTTGAGAAGCCGCACGAGTTCGCCGTTGTGGGACAGCGCAGCCAGACCCAGATGAAAGGTCTCATCGAGGCGAACCAGGTCAACCGGCGAAGCACCGGGGCTGTAGCGATCCTTCGACAGATCGAGCTGCGCAGCCAGCGCCTCCAGTTCGGCCGGCTTGGCGCGGCGGGCCGCCAGTCGTGCGGCTTCGCTCTCGATCGCTGCGCGCGCTTCATATAGGTCCATGATCTCGGCGGGGTTGAGCGAGCGGCAAAAGAAGCCGTTCCCGTGTCGACTCGTCAGAAACCCCTCCGCAACCAGCCTGTTCAGGGCTTCGCGCAAGGGTGTCCGGCTCGTTTCCAGTCGAATGGCGAGAGCGCTCTCGTTTAGTCGCTCCTCGGGCTTGAACTGGTAGCTTGCCGCCATCTCCTTCACCTGGTGGTAGATGCGGTCGACGGCGCCGAGTTCTTTTTCCATTTGACGTCAGTACCATGAGCCGAAGGTCAGCAGGGTCCGTGCGAGGGTATCCTCTCCGGCACCGCAAAAAGCAATTGCATCCCGTCGCGATCTGCATAATCATCTGTATACAGGATGGAATGCAACGAATGAAGCGGGAGACGACGTGCCCAATACGATGAACGGCGCACAAGCCATGGTCCGCAGTCTCGAGGCCCATGGAGTCGAGCATATCTTCGGTTTGTGCGGTGACACGACGCTTCCGTTCTACGACGCGATGATGAGGCTCGATCATTCGATCACCCATGTGCTGACCCGCGACGAGCGCAGCGCCACCTACATGGCGGACGCCTATTCTCGGGTCACCGGGCGCGTCGGGGTGTGCGAAGGCCCATCCGGCGGCGGAGCGACCTACATCCTGCCCGGACTTATCGAGGCGAACGAGAGTTCCTATGCGGTACTGGGAATCACCACCGATGTGTCCGTCGCCTCCTATGGCCGCTACCCGCTGACGGAAGTCGACCAGGAAGCGCTGATGCGCCCGCTGACCAAGTGGAACACGGTGATTCGCCGTGCGGACCACATTCCGCGGATGGTGCGTCAGGCGTTCCGTTCCATGACCACGGGCCGACCCGGCGCGGCGCATCTGGGTCTGCCCTACGACATCCAGTACGACGCCGTCTCTCCCGACGATATCTGGGCCGACGGCAATCTTGCGCGCTATCCCGCCTATCGGGTCGGGCCTGACGCCGACAGCATCGAGCATGCGGCCGAAGCAATCCTTTCGGCCCGTTCGCCCCTCATCGTGTGCGGCGGCGGGGTCGTCATCTCCGGCGCAATGGACGAACTGGACAGATTGGCCACGCGCCTGGACATTCCGGTGGCGACCTCGATCTCGGGCCAGGGAAGCCTCGCCGAAACCCACGCAAATTGCGTCGGCGTTGTCGGCTCCAACGGCGGTACCGACGAGACCTGGGAAGCCATGGCGGGCGCCGATCTCATCGTCTTCATGGGTTGCCGCGCCGGTTCCACGACGACGTCGCGCTGGGAGGCACCCAGGCCCGGGACACGGATCGTCCATTTCGACAGCGACCCGATGGCGATCGGCGCGGTCTATCCGACGGAAGTCGGAGTCGTGGGCGATCTGCGGCTGTCGCTGGCGGCGTTGAACGCCGAACTGGACCGACGCGGCCAAGGACAGGAATCGTTTGGCGGAGCGAAGGCCGTCGCCGACATCCGCCGCCGCAAGTTCGAATCCTTCGACGCGCTGGCACAGAGCTCGCAGGCTCCGATCCGGCCCGAGCGCGTGATCGCCACTCTGCAGCGCCTGCTGCCGGACGATGCGACGATCGTCTCAGACCCCGGCACCTCGTGTCCGTATTTCTCGGCCTACTACACGCTGCCGCGCGCCGGCCGGCATTTCATCACCAACCGCGCGCACGGTGCGCTCGGTTACTCGCTTTCGGCCGCACTCGGCGCCTGGTACGGCCGGCCGGGCAGCAAGGTCGTCGGGCTGATGGGCGACGGATCCTTCGGTTTCACCTGCGGCGAGCTCGAGACGGTGGCGCGCGTGGGCGCGCCGATCACCTACGTCGTCTTCTCCAATTCCAGCTTCGGCTGGATCAAGGCGAGCCAGCGCGATGATTGCGGCGGGCGCTACTACAATGTCGATTTCAACCGCACGGACCAGGCCGCCGTCGCCGCGGCCTTCGGGGTAAAATCCTGGCGCGTGGAGAACCCGGACGATCTGGAGCGCGTCATGCGCGAGGCCATCGCCCATGACGGCCCGACACTGGTCGACGTGATTTGCCAACCTCTCGAGGAAGCCAAGGCGCCCGTGCGGCGGTGGATGGGGTGACGCGGCATAGTTTGCCAACAGAAAGCCAACCAGCCAGAGGAAGTACGATGTCCAATCTGACCATGACCAGACGAATTCTCGCAGGCCTCGTTCTCGGACTCCCCCTCACGCTCGGCGCGCAAGCCCAGGACTACCCGTCCAAGGACCTCGTCCACATCATGCCGTGGAGCGCTGGCGGGGGCACCGACACGGTGATGCGCACCTTCATGAATTTCGCCGAACAGCAGCTGGGCGTCGGTATCAACACCCAGAACATCACGGGCGCCCAGAGCGGCATCGGCACGCTGCGTCTGATGAAGGCACGGCCGGACGGCTACACCATCGGCTCCCTGACATGGGACAGCCTCATCACCGTCCCCTATTACGAACTGGTCCCCGGCTACAGCACCGAGGAACTGGCCTATCTGGGCTCTGTGACCGTCCATCCCACCGCGCTGGTGGTCTCGGCGGATTCTCCCTGGAAAACCCTGCAGGAGTTCATCGATGCGGCCAAGGCCGCCCCCGGCGAGTTGTCCATCTCCAATGTGGGCAGCGGCGGTGTCTGGCACCTGCCTGCACTGGACTTCGCCAACGAAGCCGGCATCGAGGTGCAGCATATCCCCTACCCCGACGGCTCCGGCCCGCAACGCGAGGCCTTGCTGTCGGGTGAGACGGACGCCGCCTCTTTGAGTGTTTCGGCCGCTTACCCGGCCATCGAGGCGGGCCAGGCCCGTGTTCTGGCGGTGATGGGTGACGAACGCGACGAGGCAGCGCCGGATGTCCCGACCTTCAAGGAACTCGGCTACGACGTCGTATGGGGTGGCTTTCGCGTAATCGCAGCTCCCGCGGGAATCGCACCGGAGCATTCGCAGCGACTGCAGGAGGCCTTTGCCGCCGTATTCGAGATGCCCGAGTTCCAGGCCCGCGCCGAGGAGACCGGAATGGGCGCGGTCTGGATGGATGGCGAGGCGACGGCCGCCTATCTGGAAACGGCTCAGGAACGCGCCTTCGCGTTGATGGACAATCTCGTGGAGCAGGGCCTTCTCGAGAAATAGGCCGCCGGCTGCCCATCGTTCCCGTGCTTTGCGCGCGGGAACGATGCACTCGTTCGATCTCCGTCAGAAGCCGGAACGCATGATGACCCGCCCGTTCAATCCCGCCATCGGCTTTGCGCTGTTCGTCCTGACGCTCAACACGGTCTACGCCAGCCAGATCTGGCATCTGGGCGTTCCGTTTCAGCGTGCCGGAGAACCGGGCCCGTCATTTCTGCCTATCCTTCTTTGCGCTTGCCTCTTCGTCGTCATGGGCAGGATCCTGTTCGCCGAGTCACGCACCGTTGCGCCGGCCGCCGACCGGAAACGCTCGGGCACAATCGCGTTCCTGCCATTGACGGGCCCCGTCCTGGTCCTCGCCCTGACCGCGCTTTTCATCTTCGCCTTCGAACGCATCGGCTATCTGGCTTCGGCAGCCGGATACACGTTCCTGATCGCCCTTTTCTTCAATCATGAACAGGACGGCGGATGGCTGCGCCCCATCCTTCACTCGGCCCTGACGTCCGGCGCGATCACCCTGTTCGGCTGGTTGTTCTTCGCCCAGCTCTTCGACCTCTACCTTCCGGTCTGGGGTGGCTGACATGCTCGCAGACCTCGCCGGTGGCTTCGTTGCCTTGCTCGACCCCCAGACCTTCCTCCATCTGATCGGAGGATTTCTTCTTGGCCTGTTCTTTGGGGCCATACCCGGACTGACGGCTACGCTCGCCATCGCCTTGCTCCTGCCATTCACATTCGGGATGGAGGTGGTCAACGCCCTGGTCATGGTGATGGGGATCTACATGGCCGGCATCTATGCCGGCTCGATCACCGGCATCACCGTGAACATTCCCGGAGCACCCTCCGGCGCGATCACCAGCATCGACGGCCACGCGCTGATGAAGCAGGGCCACGGTGCCCAGGCGCTTGGTCTCGACGCGTTCGCATCCACCATCGGCGGTCTCATCGGCGCGCTGGTGCTCATGCTTCTGGCCGTTCCGGTGAGCCATCTGGCCCTGTTGTTCCAAACGCCCGACAAGTTCTCGCTTGTGCTTTTGGCCGTGATCACGGTCACCGTCGTCGCCCGCGGTTCCTTCTGGAAGGCCGCGGCGGCGACGATCCTCGGCCTGATGATCTCGACCGTCGGGATCGACCCGATGACACCGGAGGGACGGTTCGATTTCGGCAGCTTCTACATGGTCGAGGGTATCGGCCTGCTGCCCGCGGTGATCGGATTGTTCGCCATCTGCGAACTCCTGGTTCAGGCGGCGACCCCGAGTTACCTGACCCGCGGAGAGAACGTGGCGGCGATGCCGGCTGCCCGTCACCGGGACTTCATCCCGAGCGTCAGGACGCTTCGCGAGATCGGCCCCGTGACATACGTTAAAAGCTCCTTCATCGGCGTGCTGGTCGGCATGCTGCCCGGCGGCGGTGCGTCCATGGCGTCGTTCATCGCCTATGCGGAGGCCAAGCGCGGCTCGAAGACTCCCGAGCGTTACGGCCAAGGCTCACATGAGGGGCTCGCAGCCTCCGAGGCCGCCAACAATGCCATGTGCGGTGGCGCGATCATCCCGCTGATCACCATGGGCATTCCGGGCGACGCGGTGACGGCGATCATCTTCGGTGTGTTTCTGATCCACGGGCTGGTTCCGGGGCCTACCATGCTGGGACAGAATCTCGACATTGTGGCTCCGATGTTCGCGGCGCTCTTCGTCGCCTCGATCTTCATCTTCCTCTCGGTCCTGGCGTTCGGGCCATTCTACCTGCGCCTGGCCCGCATCAATCGCGGCGTTCTCTACGCCTTCATTGCGATGATCTCGATGGTCGGGGTCTTCGGCTCCTCCTTCTCCTCGTTCCAGATGTGGCTGGCGCTGGCGATCGGCGGGTTTGCCTTTGGTCTGCGCGCCTTCGACTACCCGGTGGTGCCCATGCTGATGGGGGTGATCCTCGGGCCCTATCTGGAAGAGTTTCTGCGTCGGTCACTGATCGTCTCCAACGGTGATCCGACGATTTTCCTGACCAGGCCCGCCAGCCTGTGTTTCCTCCTGCTGACCGTGCTCTTCATCTGGCTGTTGCGCGTCAAGCCGGTCCCCGGCGGACCGGCGGCTTCGGGCGATACACGACCATGAGCCATCCGATCGGCGGGCTCGACCATGCCCTGATCCTGGTCGACGCGATCGCCGGCGCGGCCGCAGCCTTCGAGGCGATGGGCTTCACGATCTCTCCGATGGGGCTGCACAGCGAGGCGAAGGGCTCGGCAAACCACACGATCATGTTCCAGGACGACTATCTGGAAATCCTTGGCATCCTGCGACCGACCCCGCTGAACCAGGAACGGCGCGAGGCTCTTGCCTGCGGCGGACCCGGGCTGCACGGCCTTGCGATGCGCGTCGGCGATGCAAAGGCGGCAGAGACGGCGTTCGCCGCCTTGGGAATTGCGACCGGCGCCTATTCGCAGTTCACCCGCCCCGTGGAGGAGAGCTCCGAGGCAGGCGGCATCGCGCGCTTTGCGACCCTGACATTCGATCGCTCCGAGGTTCCGTTCGGCCTGGCCTTCATGTGCGAGCACCGCACACCGGAGCTCGTCTGGCGGCCCTCGCTGAGCGAACATGCCAATACGGCGATCGGCATCGGCCAGGTCGTGGCGATCCGCGACGAGCCCGTTGCCGATGCCGCGCGCCTCGCGCGGGTTTTTGGGTTCGACCTCCAGGAGGAAGGCGCAGGATCCTGTGTGCTCTCGGGCCGAAATGGCGGCGCCTCGATCGCGCTGCTTTCGCCGGAACGGTTCGGCGCGCGGTTCGGCGACGTCCTTCCGGCGAGCGCGCCCTATGCGGCGTGCCGAATTCGCGTCCGCCGGATCGAGGCGGCGCGCCATGCCCTGCGTGTGGGATCCGTTCCGTTCGTCGAAGGGTCTGCCAGCCTTGCTGTACCGCCGACCGGAGACACAGGCGTCGTCATCGAGTTCGTGCAGGCATAAAGGCGGACATTTCCCCGCCTGGAAGGGTATGCAAGGGCAGTTGGGGGCGGGCGTCCTGCCTACACCTCGGCAAGATGAGTTCGGTGCTCTTTCGACCGAATAGGGTGACCCCCGTCGGCCCGTTCTCCCCGAATGCGTGGCTTATGGGGCAATCCTTGAAGCGGACAAGATCATATCCGATTCTACATCGGAAATTTAAGTCGACGGAGTCACGCTCGGCGCTTACAGAGTAATTACCCATCCCTCTTGCCAGCGCGTTCGAAGCCTGAATCCATGAGCGGATGGAACGCGGTGATTGCAGCGGCTGTCGAAGGATGAACTGATCGATCTAGTGCTGCGGCTGCAGCGACCGGAGAAGACGTCGCGAACGTCGTCGAAGCCGCCTGCGACAGACCGCAAGGAGCGGCGCGACAAGGCCAGGCCGGGCGGCGCCAAACCCGGCCACGAGGGCAAGGCCCGCGCGATGAGCGAGACGTTCGACCGAAAGGTCGACCATCGTCCTGGTCAGTGCCCCTGTTGCCAGGCGAAACTCTCTGACGACTTGCCCACCGAGACGGCAGGCGAATACGAGACGATCGAGCTTCCTGAGATCCATCCTTTGGTCGAGCGCCACCGGCGCCTTTCGGTGCGATGCCCGTCCTGCGGGTTGCTGGTCGCAGCAAAGGTGCCGGACGCAGCGAACGGCACGCCCTTCGGACCGCGCATTCATGCCGTGGCGACCTATCTCAAGACGTTCCAGGCGTTGTCCTACGAACGTCTGCAGGGCGCGTTCGCGGACCTTTTTGGGCTCAGGATCAGCCAGGGCGGCCTGATGAACATGCTGCGGCGGTCGCAGACAGCCTTCGTGCCCGAGCGCGACACGGCCATCGCTGCCCTGCGCCGGGCGAAGGTCATCGCCTCCGACGAAACCGGCGTGCGCATCGAGGGCTCGAACGCCTATCAATGGGTGTTCCGATCGAACGAAGTTGTCGTGCATCGCGCCGCTCCAACCCGGGGCGCCGTCGTCGTGCGCGAGTTGATGGAAGGGCATCGGCCAGAGGTCTGGTGTTCCGATCGCTATTCGGCCCAGCAGGGGCATGGCGCAGTGCATCAGACCTGCCTCGCCCATCTGGCCCGGGATGTCGCCTATGCCGACCAGACGAGCGACGACATGCTGNTCTGGTGTTCCGATCGCTATTCGGCCCAGCAGGGGCATGGCGCAGTGCATCAGACCTGCCTCGCCCATCTGGCCCGGGATGTCGCCTATGCCGACCAGACGAGCGACGACATGCTGCCGTCGCGACTTCGGCTCTGGCTGAAACGAGCCTTTGCCCTTGCCGATGGGATCGGGACCTTTGCGGCCTCGACGATCGCTGCCAAGCGCCGGGCCCTGGAGCGAAGTCTCGCCGACATTCTCGTCGCACCGACCACCTGCGATCTGGCTCGGGATCTTCAGATGAAATTCCGGCGCGCCCGCGATCAGCTCCTAACCTTCGTTGCGTATCCCGGACTGGTGGAGCCAACCAACAACGGTTGCGAACGTGCGCTGAGACCTGCCGTTATCCAGCGCAAAGTGACCAACGGCTACCGCGCCATGTGGGCGGCCGAGGGCGAAGCCGACATTCGCACCGTCGTCGATACCGCAAGGCTGCGCTCTGGCACCAACACCTTCCAGACCATCCTCAAAACCGTCAGCGTCTGACCGCCGAGGACGAAGACTAGCGGGGGTGGGCAATTGCCTTACAGATCCTTGTTGCTTTGGCTGTCTACAACGGAATTAGAATAGAACGTTAGGTCGATAATAGACGTGGGGCTTCGTCCACGATTTTTCATCACAGATGACCGAAGCAGTGATGGACGGCCACACGCCGGCAGCCCAAAATTGCGATTGGATTCGGACTAGTCTTTTCTGAATCTGACGATTGCCTCGATCTCTACCGTGATCTGGCCCGGAAGCGATCCGAAGCCGACGGCGGACCGGGCATGGCGCCCTTTGTCGCCGAAGACGTTGACCATCAGGTCGGAGCATCCGTTGATGACTTTCGGGTGGTCCGAGAAAAGCGGGTCGGCATTCACCATGCCCAGAAGCTTGACTACGCGCTCGACGCGGCCGAGATCACCGAGGGCATGCTTCATCACGGCGAGGAGATTGAGGCCCGTCAGTTGCGCGTGCGCGTAGGCCTCCTCGACGGAAACGCCTGCACCGACCTTTCCGGTCGCCAGCTGGCCGTCGTGATTGCGCGGCCCCTGGCCCGACAGATACAGCAGCGACCCGTCTTCGACGTGGGTGACGAAATTGGCGATCGGCGCCGCCACAGGCGGGAGGGTGAGTCCGAGTTCGGCGAGCTTATCTTCTGGCGTCATGTGATTTCCTTCGTATGGTTCTGTGCGGGCAGCCAAGCCGGCAGGTCTCGCTGCCTGATGCAGGCGACGGTATGGTGTTCGCCGACTTCCTCGATCGGCGGAACCGCGTTTGCGCAGGCGTCAATCGCGTCGGGACAGCGTGTGCGGAAGACACAGCCCGACGGAGGCGAGAGCGGGCTGGGAATGTCGCCCTTCAGGACGATGCGTTCGCGGCGGCGTTCTGGATCGGGGAGCGGGGAGCTCGACAGAAGCGCCCGCGTGTAGGGGTGACGCGGATTGCCGTAGATGTCCTCAGCCCGGCCACTTTCCATGACACGGCCAAGATAGAGGACGACGACGTCGTCGCAGAGATATTCGACGACGGTCAGATCGTGTGAGATGAACACGACCGTCAGTCCCAGCTCAGTCTGAAGCGACTGGAACAGATTGAGGATCTGTGCCTGAACGGACACATCGAGGGCCGAGATCGGCTCATCGGCGACGATCAGGTCGGGCTGTACCGCAAGGGCCCGGGCAATGCCGATTCGCTGGCGCTGGCCGCCGGAGAATTCGTGCGGAAAGCGGCGATCATGATCGCGGTCGAGTCCGACGTGTTCGAGCAGATCGCCGATCATCTGCTGCCTGGCGCTGCCCTTGGCGATCTTGTGCGTGTCGATCGCTTCGCCGATGATGTCGGCGACCTTCATCTTCGGGTTTAGACTGGAATAGGGGTCCTGGAAGATGAACTGCAGGCGTTTGCGCAGTTCGCGAAGACGCTTGTTCGAGGCTTGGAAGAGATCCTCTCCCTCGAACAGCGCTTCGCCGCCCGACGGCTCGACCAGGCGCATGATGCAGCGCCCGATCGTCGTCTTGCCCGAGCCGGATTCGCCGACGATTCCGGTGGTTCTGCCACGTCTGACATCGAAGGACACGTCGGCGATCGCCTGGACGAGCCCCTTCCCGATGTGGAACGTCTTGACGAGGTTGCGCACCGACAGGAGCGCCTCGTTCGTCCGTTCGGTCGCACTCATACGTCCTCGTGCCTCCAGCAACGGGTGGAATGCAGCGTCTCCACCGCAATCAGCGGCGGGCTCTCCGCGCGACATTTTTCGACTGTCAGGGGGCAGCGATCGGCATAGGCGCAGCCCTGGGGAAGATTTGTCACGCTCGGAACGGATCCGGGGATCGGGCTGAGCAGACGTCGCCGTCCCGTTGCGTCTCGGTCGCGTGCGGGGTCAGGAATGCAGGCGATGAGCCCTTTCGTATACGGATGGCGCGGCGACTTGAAGAGAGATCTGACCGGTGCCTGCTCGACCACCTTGCCGGCATACATGACGGCCACGTCATCGGCGATCTCCGCCACGACGCCGAGATTGTGGGTCACGAACAGGATGCTCATGCCCATCTCCTGCTGCAGCCGACGCAGAAGCTCGAGGATCTGCGCCTGGATCGTGACGTCGAGGGCGGTGGTCGGCTCGTCGGCGATCAGGAGGAACGGGTCGCAGGCGAGGGCCATTGCGATCATCACCCGCTGGCGCATGCCGCCGGACATGGAGTGGGGATAGTCGTCGAGACGGCGATCGGGGGAGGCGATCTCGACCAGTTCGAGCATGCGCCGGGCCCGGCTGCGGGCGTCGGCACGCGAGATCGTCTCATGCAGGCGGATCATCTCGATGATCTGGTCGCCGACGGTGTAGAGCGGATTGAGGCTCGTCATCGGCTCCTGGAAGATCATGGCGATCTCCCCGCCACGGATCTTGCGCATCACGCGACTGTTGGCCCTCGCCAGGTCAACGACGCTGCCGTCGCGTCGCTTGAAGGTCATCGTCCCGTCGACGATCCTGGCCGATGGGGCGAGCAGCCGCATGATCGACAGGCTGGTCACGGACTTGCCGGAGCCCGACTCGCCGACCACGGCCAGGGTCTTGCCCTGGCGGACCGTCAGGTCGACGTCGTCCACGGCCTTGGCAATGGTCGAGCCGATCCGGAAATGGGTCCTCAAGCCGGACACCTTCAGCGTGACGGCGTCCGAAGACGCCGGCGCCGATCCCGTGTTCACCGGGGCCGCGTTCATCTGCGTCATCTCAGAGATCCTTGCGCAGGCGGGGGTCGAGAAGGTCGCGCAGGCCGTCGCCGACGAGCTGGAGCGACATCACGGACAGGATAATGGCAAGGCCCGGGAAGACGGTCATCCAGTCGGCCTGGCCGACATATTGGCGGCCTGCCGAGATCATCGTGCCCCATGTGGGAATGTCCGGACTGACACCGACACCGAGGAAGGTCAGGCTTGCCTCCGCCAGCATCGCATAAGCGAAGATGAAGGTCGCCTGGACCATGATCACGGACAACAGGTTCCGCAGGACGTGACGATAGAGGATGCGCCAGGTCGGCACGCCAAGGGCGCGGGCGGCCTCCACATAGGGCAGTTCGCGGATGACGAAGGTGGAGGCGCGCACGATGCGCGCCAGGCGCGGCGTGTAGACGATGCCCAGAGCGACGATGACGGTGGCGGCCGAGGGACCGAGGGCCGCTACGAGCGCGATGGCGAGCAGGATGTCGGGAAAGGCCATCATCGCGTCGATGATCCGGGCGATGACGACATCGGTGCGGCGGAAGAAGCCCGCCACGAGCCCGAGTGCGATGCCGATCACAGAGGCGAAGATCGTCGCAACCGCGCCGATCATCAGAGACGTCCGGCCGGCATAGATCGCGCGCGTGAACACGTCGCGGCCAAATTCGTCGGTGCCGAAGAGATGGTCTGCTCCCGGTGCGATCAGTCTATTGGCGATCGACAGCTTGTTGGGATCGTAAGGCGCGAACAGCGGAGCGAAAACGCACAGGACGACAATGACCAGGAGCAGCGCCGCACCGAGGGCGAGGGGCTTGCGCTCGCGCAGGATCTTCGCAAGGCCGGCGGTCCGGGTGCCTCGTGCGGCGACGGAAACGGCCATCAGAATCGCACCCTGGGATCAATGACGAGATACAGCATGTCGATGGCAAAATTGATCAGGACATAGAGCGCGGCCACAACGAGAAGAGCTCCCTGGATCACCGGATAATCCCGGCGCATGACCGCCGACACGACGAGATTGCCGACACCGGGAAGGCCGAACACCGTTTCCGTCACGATCGCCCCGGAAATCAGTAGGGCGGCGGTAATGCCGATGACCGTCAGGATCGGAATCAAGGCGTTCTTGAACGCGTGCTTGAGGATGACGGGCGTTTCCGCCATGCCCTTGGATCGCGCGGTCCGGATGTAGTCGTCATCGAGGACGTCCAGCATCGAGGCACGGGTGAAGCGCAGGATCAGCGCCGAGCTCACGACGCCGAGCGTCACGGCCGGCAGGACCAGATGATGCAGCCGCTCGAACAGGGTCGTATCGGGACCGCCATAGCCGGCGACGGGAAACCAGCCCAGACGCACGGCGAACACCTGGATCACGATGAGCGCGAGCCAGAAGCTCGGAACGCTCGCCGCAAACATGGCGAGCGTCGTCGACGCCTGATCGAACAGGCTGCCGCGATGATAGGCCGACAGGATGCCAATGGGCAGGGCAATGACGGTGGCGATGAGGATCGAGAACAGGGTGAGAAAGAACGTCGGCTCGGCGCGCTGGCCCAGGGCAGTCAGCACCGGCATGTTGAGGAAGATGGAATCGCCGAGATTGCCGGTGAGGATCTGGCCGAGATAGACGCCGAACTGGACGAGGAGGGGTTGGTTGAGACCAAGGCGGTCGCGTAGCGCCGCGATGTCGGCAGGCGTCGCATCGGGGCCGAGCATGACGGCCGCCGGGTCGCCCGGCGCAATGCGTACGATCACGAAGACGATGGTCGCCACGACGAAGAGGACGACGATCATGCCGGTAAATCGTTTGAGGACGTAGCTGGCCATCGCGCCTTCCGGTGACATCGGGATAGGTCCGGCGGGCGCTGTGCGCCCGTCGGAATCAGGTTACTGCGAGATCGAGACGTTCCAGAAATAGGGCCAGGGCGATGCCTCGAAGCCCTCGACCTTCGGCGACTTGGCTGCAAGGGCGGCAAAATCGCCGACCTTGTAGAAGGGCGCCTGCTCGTAGATCAGGCCCTGGATATCGGACCAGATCGTCTGGCGTTTCGCCAGGTCGGTCTCGGTGTTGAGCGCCGTCAGAAGCTCTTCCTTTTCCGGCGTCGACCACCAGCCGGGATAGCTTGCGGGCAGCGGTGCGATCAGGGCCGGGTCCGGCAGGAAGGGGCTGTGGGTGATGAAGATGTCCCAAAGCGCCGGATCGGCACGCCGTTGCACGAGGGTCGCCCAATCGACCACGTCCAGCTGGGAATTGAGGCCCGCGGACTTCAGATAGGCGTCCAGGACCTGGGCCATCTTGTAGTGGAACTCGTACTGTCGGCTTGTTAGAATGCGGATCGGTTCGCCATCGTATCCGGCTTTTTCGGCAAGGCTCTTGGCCTGTTCCACATTGCCCTGGTTATAGGCTTCGACGCCCGCCTCGTTGCGCCAGACATAGCCTTCCGGGTACAGCGCTCCGTCGACCTTGAAGAAGCGCTCATCACCAAAGGCCGCCAGCATCAAATCGTCGGAGTTCTGCAGGGCCTGGACGGCCTTGCGCATGTCCTGATCCGTCATGACACCCTGTTTGGTGTTCATGATGAACATCGGCCAACCGAAGGATTCCGTCAGCATCGGCTCGGTCTGGCCGGTCAGCCGGTCGTAGGATTCGACGGGGAGCAGCTCGGCGTAATCGTACTGGCCGGCGACAGCGCCTTCCACGCGGGTATTGGCATCGGGAACGGGCACGAACCGCACCTCGTCGAGAAGTGCCTCCCTGCGGCCACCGAAGCCGTCCGCCTCGCCGTCCAGCGGCTTGTAGTCGGGAAAGCTCACCAGCTGGATGTACTGATCGGGGCGGCGCTCCTTCAGCATGAAGGGCCCGGTGCCGATGAATTCGGTCAGCGGTTCGGCCAGGGTTTCCTTCGGCAGGATCACGGCGGCCGAATTGTTGAAGGCGAGCAGCGCCGGCAGCGGGCCGAAAGGTGCGCTCAGCGAGATCGTGACGGTGTTGGCATCCGTCGCCTCGACCTTTTCCACCTTGTCTGCGACCAGTTGTCCGCGCGAGGCGATCTTGAACCAGCGCTCCAGTGAGGCGACGACGTCGTCCGCCGTCATGGTCTTGCCGTTGTGGAACTTGATGCCCTCGCGCAGGGGAATCGCCACCGTCTTTCCGTCATCGGAAATTTTCGGCATGTCGGCCGCCAGCAGCGGGGTGACGTTCCATTCCTTGTCGAAGGTGTAGAGCGTCTCAAGGAAATGCTGCGTGACCATGCCCAGAAGGTCGCCCGTCGCGGCCATCGGGTCGAGCGTGTTCGGTTCACCGATCGTGGCGACCGTGATGATGCCGCCGGGCTTGTCCTGCGCCATCACTGCCGCGCCGGAGGCGGCTAGGCCACCAAACGCCATGGTCGCCGCAAGGCAGCTTCTTGCCAATGTCTTCAACATATCTCAGTCTCCTTCGGTTTTCAGATCTGCTGTGGAAGACGCGACCGACAGGTCACGGACGACTGCAAGGAGTTGTTCGGTCACTGCTTCGATGATCGCCTGACCCTTGGCTGCCGTCGCCAGGGATGCGTCGCCGACGGCGCCCAGCCCGTCGGACATCTCGGCCATGGAACGGAACAGGGCGCCGCGGGCTGGCAGGATCATGTCCGCATTGGCCCAGCCATGGGTCGGAACGTAGCTCATGGGTGGAAGATGGTCAGGTTGGCGAACCGCCGCCGGATCGACGTGCAGCATCAGCGACGTCTCGAGTTCGCAGGCGTGATTGGCGCCGGCAAAGCCGCTCTCGCGGATCTGCGAGATTTCGGGGCCCGCCAGCCGCCACCAGGTCAGCATTGCGATGCGGCAATCGAAATGCGAGGCGCCGAATTCCTCGAGCAGGACCTGGCCGATGGCCTGGTTGCCGCCATGGCTGTTGAAGATCACGAGATTGCGGAAGCCGTGCCGGACGACGGATTCCAGAATCGCGCCGACATAGTCGAGGAAGCTGCGGTGCCCGATGCTCAGCGTGCCGGGAAAATCCATATGGTGCTCGGAGCAGCAGACCTTGACCTGGGGCAGGATCAGCACTTCGCCGCCGGCTCGCGCTTCCAGTGAATCGAGAAACGCTGCGCCGATGACCGCATCGGTGTCGAGCGGCAAATGCGGGCCGTGCTGCTCGATCGCCGCGACGTTGACAATGACCGGAATGGTCCGCGGCAGGGCCTGGATTTCTCGTGTGGTCAAACGTTCCCAGCGCATCGGATCAATCGATCCTTCGCTTGGAGACGCCGAAACGTTCGAGGGCGGCGTCGCTCAGCCTGACGCCGAGACCCGGGCCGTCGGTCGGCACATGGATGAAGGGGGGCTCGACCTTCAGCGGTGTCTCGAGGAGATCGTGCGACCGGATCATCCGGCCGAAGATATCGCCGGGCCATACACAGCTCGCGGCGGCCGAGCACTGGTGGACATACATGGCTTCGAGGATGCCGAGATCGACCTCGGAACCGTGCCAGCAGTAAAGGCCCGCCGTGCGGGCGATATGGTCGAGCTGCTGGAACCCTGCCAGTCCGCCATTGAAGTTGAACCCGTCGACGGCGCCGTGGGCGATGGCGTCGATGGCTTCATAGGGGCGCTGTCCCTGGTAGATGTAGGGGAGGGAGACGTGCAGCGCGATCGGGATCGACGAAAAGCGCCGCAGTTCCTTGTAGTCCAGCATCATCCAGCGCGGGATCGGATCCTCGAGAACGAGGACGTTGCCGATCTTCTCGATCTCGCGGATGATCGGCCGCGCGTTGCCCGGGTTCTCCCAGCGCTGGTTCGGATCGAAGATGATCTTCATGCCGGGCGCGTGCTCGGCGATCCTGGCGCACCAGCCCGGTACGTCGTCTTCGAGGTCGCATTTGAACTTGATGACCTTGAAGCCCTGGTCCTGATACTGGCGGACCCACGGACCGATCTCGTCCTGCGTGCGGTGACTGGACCAGGCGCTGACTGCGATCTTGTCACGCAATGCGCCGCCGAGGAGGCGATGCAGCGGAACCCCGAGCTGCTTGGCGTAGGCGTCCCAGATCGCGCATTCGAACCCGTCATACTCCCGGCAAAGCGGGATCGGCAGCTTCTGCAGGATCAACTGGTCGAGCGAGCGACCCATGAGATTGTCGGCGATCTGTTCGACGCGTGTCCATTCATGGTCGCGGTAGAACTCGCCGAGACCCATCGTGCCGTCCGAGAGGTGCAGGCGAAGGATCAGTTTGGGCAGTTCGTCGAACTGCACGCTCCAGCTTTCCTTGCCGCCGACAGGAAGCATGTGCAGGGGCTTGGCGAGAGTTTCGGAATTAATGACGCCGGGATGGGCCGGAACGACGACCTCGTCGAATTCGAACCCGATGATGTGCGCCTGGCGCGAAGCGATGCCGTCCACGATGGTCTCCGTCTGCGTTCAGCCAGATTTGTACCAAAACTACATAAGCTGTCAACGAAGATGCACTTGGTGGCCATTTTCTGCAATTCCCGGCGGCAATCTTCGAGCTGTTTCCCGGTAGAATTCCGGAAAACTACATTTTCAGTCGCCGACCGGCTGATTTTCGCTCTCGCCGTTCAGGTCAGCGAGCATCGTACGGGCGTTCCACAATTTGGAGGAGATGTGCTTCATCCGGCGACCGCCAAGGAGCGTTGCGAGGCAGTCCAAGATGAACAGCTGGCCGTATCTCCCGCGGTTCGGCATGTAGAAGAACTTTTCCTCGTCGAAGGCGATGAGCGGAATGAGGACGTCGGCCTCGATTGCCAATGGAGTGCCGCCAGCCGTCACCGCGATGATCGAAGCACCACATTGCTTCGCCGAGCGAGCGCTTTCGATCAACGAGCGCGGACGACCGGTCACGGAGAACATCAGGAAGACATCGTTTTTCCCGGCTGTGGCTGCGGTAATGCGCTGCTTGTAGGCGTCTGCGGTCGCGCTGGCTGCCAGATCCAGTCGGAAAAGCCGGTTCTCGGCCTCAGCTGCCACATTGGCCGAACTGCCGCCGACGCCGAAACAGAAGACGCGTCGCGATCCGTCGATCAGATCGGCGGCCCGATCGAGAGCGGCGGGATCACGCTGGGCGAAGGCGCTGGCGAGAGCCTGGCTTGTCGCCTCATAGACATGCCCGGCCACGTCGCTGCCCGTCTTTGCGGGGTGCTGGTAGTCCGCCGAAAGATACATGCGACCTATGGCGTAATCCTGAGCGAGCCGGATCTT
Source organism: Aurantimonas sp. A2-1-M11 (assembly GCF_036549475.1). Classification (NCBI taxonomy): domain Bacteria; kingdom Pseudomonadati; phylum Pseudomonadota; class Alphaproteobacteria; order Hyphomicrobiales; family Aurantimonadaceae; genus Aurantimonas; species Aurantimonas sp. A2-1-M11. The sequence continues at coordinate 17,430 of NZ_JAZHLI010000049.1, forward strand.
GAAGTCGCTGAACCCGTCGCAGCCCATGTGGCGCGCGAAGCGGATGACGCTCGGTTCGCTGACGCCCGCCCGACCGGCCAGCGCCTTCACGCTGCTGCGGGTCGCGGCGTCGATATTTTCCAGCAGGGCATCGGCCACAGCCCTGTCGGCGCGCTTCATGGTCGGAAGCTCATGGCGCATGCGATCGATCAGGCTCGACGGGGGAAGAGCTTTCGAGTCGCCGGTCTCTCGCCTCTGTTTCATCAAAGGTGTTTCCCCGCTCATGTCTGTCTGAATGTCGTCCAGACCTACATTGCGCTGGCGACAATTCCAATCGTTCTGACGAACCGTGTTGCCCTGGGAGACTGCGCTGGTCGAACCAAAGGACCGGCCGCATCATGCGGAACCGGGCTGATCTGTGTGTGCGCTTGGAGGAGTGGTGGCGCGCCGGGGTTATAAGGCCAATCTGGATCGCGAAGCCTGCACATGGCGCGACTTTGGAGCGGCGGCCTCGAATTCAGCGACGCACGCGGTGCAATCTCGCAGACCGCCGAAGGCGGCGAAGGTGACGCGACTTGAACATGAAATTTCCGGTCCATGTCTGGCGATCCACCGCGCCACTTCGTCGATTGGACCGGCCTTCGCAGGCAATACTTCGCTGCTCGACGTCGCGATTGGGGAGCGCCCGAAAGCGCTCGACCGGCGGTTCAGACCACCGCCCCGCGAGCGTCGACGATGGTCCGCTCCAGACTGCCGTCGGGCGAGCGCAGGTAGATGGCGTCGAGCATGTTCGACACGACGCAGGCATGGTTCGGAATGATCGAGAGCCGGTCGCCGACCTTCAGCCTGGACAGGCCCTCGCCGGAAAGATGGCCGTGCTCCTCCGACAGCGCATGGATCGCGATGTCGGGATGCCCCACGACAAGTCCATGACCTTCGAGCCCGAGCAGATCGCTGGTGAGCACCTTGCTGCCGGCGTCAATGACGGCCCGGCCATCGTGTCTGGAGACGATCGTTGCCTCGACGGTGAGGGCACACTCGGCCATTGTCGCGACACCCCGGGCAATCAGCGAACGGTCGTTGTAGACGTAGGTGCCGGGCCGGTACTCCGTTGCCACCGGCGCGACATGGGCATGCCACATGCCGGGCGTGCCGCCTGACGATATGCGTTCGCAGCCGAGCCCCTCCGCCGCGATCAGCCTCTTCGCCTCGGTCATGAATGCCTGGACCGTCGCCTCGCCGCCGACCGGCGGGTAGGTCATGAGGCCGCCGAAGCGTAGACCGGGGCTGGCTGCGATCGCGAGCGCGAGGCGGCACGCTGCCGCCGGATCGGATACGCCGCAGCGCTGTGCGCCGGTGTTGCATTCGACAAGAACGCTGAGCGGCGCCGCTGCGCCGGCGAACCCTCTCGCGAGCCCTGCGACCACCGCTTCGTCATCGGCGACGGTGGACACCGTGATACGCTCCGCGAGCCGGCGCAGCCGGGCGACCCGCTCCTCGCCGAGAATATTGTAGGTCAGGAACGCGTCTTGCACGGCAGGTGACGCATCCACCATTGCCTCGGCCTCCGAGACCTTCTGGCAGGTAATCCCGACGGCCCCCGCGGCGAGCTGAAGCGCTGCCATCAGCCCAAGCTTGTGGGTCTTGATGTGCGGCCGCACCGCCAGGCCATGACGGTCCGCATAGGCCTGAAACCGGAAGATGTTGGCTTCGGCCTTGGCCAGATCGACGACGACGGCGGGCGTGAGGGGGAGATCGGACATGTTCGGCTCCGGTTTGGGTTGACAATTCTTTTGGCATGCACGTAGCGTAGTCAATCCCAAATATGGGACATATGTCCAACCAGATGGAATGGTACGCTCATGTCGATGAAAATGCGTTCCCTCGCTTCGCTGGCGGCAGCAGCTCTACTGGGGCTCTCAGGCAGTGCCTTCGCCCAGGATTCCAACAAGCTTCAGGAGGTCCTCGAAAGGGGGCAGCTGATCGTCGGTACCGGCAGCACCAACGCCCCGTGGCATTTCAAGGGAGCTGACGGAACGCTGCAAGGCTTCGACATCGATATCTCGAAGGTCGTCGCCAAGGCGCTGTTCGACGACCCGGAGAAGGTCGAGTTCGTCAACCAGTCCTCGGATGCCCGCATTCCCAACATCACGACCGGTCGCGTCGACATTTCCTGCCAGTTCATGACGGTAACGGGCGAACGGGCTCAGCAGGTGGCGTTCACTGTTCCGTACTATCGCGAGGGCGTCGGCCTGATGATGCTGGCTGGTGGCACGTATCCCGACTACGAGGGGTTGAAGACGGCCGGGTCGGACGTGACCGTCGCGGTTCTCCAGAATGTCTATGCCGAGGAAATGGTCCACAAGGCGCTGCCCGAGGCCACCGTTGACCAGTACGATTCCGTCGATCTGATCTATCAGGCGCTCAATTCCGGGCGAGCGGCCGCTGTCGCGACCGACCAGTCGTCGATTGCCTGGTACATGAAGCAAAACCCGGACAAGTATGTCGACGCAGGTCACGGCTGGAACCCGCAATCATATGCCTGTGCCGTCAGGCAGGGCGATCAGGCCTGGCTGAACTTCGTCAATACCGCACTGCGCGAGGCGATGATGGGCGTCGAGTTCGACACCTACGCTGCCAATTACGAGACGTGGTTCGGCAAGCGGCCGCCGGAGCCGACGATCGGCTTCCCGATGGAATTCCGCTGATCAAAGAAAGCGACCGGCGCGGTTGAGACCGCGCCGGTCCTCTGGCGGACGGTGCGATGGGTTACCAACTGAACTTTGATGCGGTCTGGCGCAGTTTCGATGATCTCCTCTGGGGGCTCGCCCTGTCGCTCCAGATGGCCGTCCTCGCGATCGCGATCGGCTGCCTGATCGGCCTCGTCGTCGCCTTCGCGCTGGTGTCCAAGCTGCGCGTGGTCCGTTGGCCGGCCCGGGTCTATGTCACCATTCTGCGCAACACGCCTATCCTCATCCTTATCCTGTTCGCCTATTTCGCCTTGCCCCAAGTTGGGGTGACGTTGGGAAAGGTCGAATCCTTCATCGCGACCCTGGCGATCTACTCCGGCGCCTATCTCGCCGAGGTGTTTCGCTCTGGCCTCGTGGCGATTCCGGTGGGACAGGAGGAAGCGGGGCTGGCGATCGGCCTCAGGCGCAGCCAGATCCGCGTTTACGTGATCCTGCCGCTGATGTTCCGAAACGCACTTCCGGCGCTGGGGAACACGGTGATCTCGCTGTTCAAGGACACATCGCTCGCCGCTGTGATCTCGGTGCCGGAACTCACCTACGAGGCCCGCAAGATCAACGTCGAGACCTTCCGCGTGGTGGAGACGTGGATTGTCGCGGCGGGCATCTACGTTTTGACCTGCACGCTCATGGGCGCCATCCTGCGCTTCGTGGAGCGGCGCATGGCGATCCCGCGGTGAGGGGCCGATAAGCTATGGAGTTCCACGTCTTCTTCGAAGCCGCCTGGGCCGCTCGCGAACCGATCTTCTTCGGGTTTCTCATGACGATCGCGATCTCAAGCCTCGCTATCGTCGCAGGGTCCGTCGTGGGGCTCGGCGTCGGGCTTGGCCTCGCCTATGGTCCGGCGCCGATCGCATGGCCGCTGCGCGGCTACACCGATTTCGTACGAGGAACGCCCGTCCTCGTTCTGATTCTGGCGAGCTACTACATCCTCTCGACCGTCGGCTTGAGGCTTTCGGCCTTCGAGGCGGGTGTCCTCGCGCTCAGCGTCTTCTGCAGCTCGCATATCGGTGAAATCGTGCGCGGGGCGCTGCTCTCCATCGCCAAGGGGCAGGTCGAGGCCGGCAAGGCGATCGGGTTGACCTTCTCGCAGACATTTGTCTACGTCCTCGTGCCGCAGGCGATACGGCAGATCCTGCCGACATGGGTCAACACCGCCGCCGAAATGGTGAAGGCTTCGACGCTGCTGTCGATCATCGGCGTCTCCGACCTCCTGCTGACGACGCAGGAGATCATATCCCGGACGTTTCTCAGCCTGCCGTTCTACCTGTTCGTCGGCTTTCTCTATTTTCTCATCAATTTCGGGATCGAGCGCTTCGGCCGCTATGTCGAGCGCCGCACTGCGATCCCGACCTGAGGCGGCGGCTATGGAAAACCTTCTGGAAGTCCGCGATCTGCGCAAGAGCTTCGGGGCGACCGAAGTTCTCAAGGGTGTGAACTTCACGATGCGGCGCGGTGATGTCGTCAGCATCATCGGATCGAGCGGTTCGGGAAAGACCACGCTGCTGCGTTGCGTGAACCTCCTGGAGGAGTTCCAGGGCGGCTCGATCCACATCGACGGCAAGCCGGTCGGCTATGTGGACGACAACGGTCGGCGTCGCCGTCTTTCCGAACGGGAGATCGCCCGCGGTCGCGCGGAGACCGGCATGGCGTTTCAGCAGTTCAATCTGTTCCCGCACCTGACGGCCGCCGGCAACATCATGCTCGGCCTAACCAAGGTGAAGAAGCTCGGCAAGGCCGAGGCGGGCGGAATTGCCGAAACATGGCTCAAGCGCGTCGGGCTGGAGGGGCGGGAGGATCACTATCCCGGACAGCTCTCGGGCGGCCAGCAGCAACGGGTCGCAATTGCCCGGGCTGTCGCCATGGAGCCGAAGCTGATGCTCTTCGACGAGGTCACCTCCGCGCTCGATCCGGAACTCGTCAGCGAGGTGCTGCAGACCGTCAAGGACCTTGCGCAGGATGGCATGACGATGCTTCTCGTCACCCACGAGATGCGATTCGCGCGCGACGTGTCCTCGAAGGTCGTCTTCATGAGCGAAGGGCGGATTGCCGAGGAGGGCGACCCGAAGACGATGTTCGCCGATCCACAGACCGAGCGGCTCAGGGAATTCCTGAGTTCGTCGGTGTTCTAGACACGATCCAGACGGAGAATAAAGGCCATGACGATCAAACGCTATGGAGACGGAGAGACGGGGACCGGTGGACAGCCGCTTCCCTTCGCGCGTGCCGTGGAGGCCGGTGGTTGGCTCTACGTCTCGGGCCAGACCGCGATGGTCGATGGCGAGGTCGTGCAGGGCGGCATCGTCACGCAGTCGCGGCTGGTGCTTGAAAACGTTGACCGTATCCTCAAGGAGGCTGGCTACGATCGGACGGACGTCGTCCGGGTCGGTGTCTGGCTGGACGACCCGCGCGACTTCTCGTCATTCAACAAGGTGTTCGCGGAGTTTTTCGGCGAGACGAAGCCGGCCAGGGCATGCGTGGAGTCCCGGATGGTGGTCGACTGCAAGGTCGAGGTCGACTGCATCGCCTTCAAGGCGACCGGCAAAACGGCCTGAGGAGACTGACAGTGAGCGGGACGAGGGAGGCTGAGACGTCGTCACGGGCGCGTGGCGTCGACAGGAGCGTCGACATACTGAACCACCTCGCCGAAGTGGGCGAAGCCCGCCGCCCGAACGAGATCTCGGCCGCCTTGGGCGCACCGCGCTCGTCCACCTATGATCTCGTCCACGCGCTGCTCCGGACCGGACTTCTCGACCGCGCCGACGATGAAGGCCGGGTGTTCCTGGGACGCCGCGTTTTCATGCTGGGACTTGCATACCAGGATCGGTTCGACCTGTTCCGCGAGGCGCGCAACACGCTGGCCGAGTTGTCGAAGATCACCGGGGAAACGTCGCAGCTCTGCCTGCTGGACGGGGCGAAATACACCGTCGCCCTCATGCATGAGGGGCCGCGCCCCTTTCGCATCTCGGCCTCGGTCGGCGAGCGGGTTCCGATCCCCTGGACGGCGTCCGGCCGTCTGCTTCTGGCGCATCTCGACGATGCCGGAATCGAGGCGACGATCCCGCCTGAGGATTTCACGCTTCCCAGCGGCAGTCGCATCGCGGTCGCGGACTTCATCGATGAGGTCCGCGCCGCGTCGCGAGATGGATACTACGTTGCCGAGAGCATCGTCGACACCTATACGCGCTGCTTTGCCGCGCCGGTGGTCGATTCGCGCGGCATCACGATCGCGACCGCCTGCCTCGTCGCGCCGCGCGAGGATGGTCTGCGCAACGAGGTGGCGTATATCGATGGCCTGTGCGATGCGGCCGCCCAACTGACGGCCAAATGCGGCGGTGTCTCCGCCTCGCGGCGGCGTGGGATGTCGGCGTAGACGCCTGCGGTTCCCGCCGTCGCCACGATGACATGCGAACCTAGCCCAAGGCAGCGAGAGACATGGCCTGACGCCGTATCCGATGGCCTTTTCGCCAACGGACTGAGCGTCATGTGCTGGATGTCGGGAAAGGCTGGCCTGCCCGTCGCTCCCTGTAACGAAGGAGGACATCGTCAAGGAGACGATCTGCATGCTCGCCGGTCGTCCGATCGAAGAGGTCATCCTGGGCTCTCCGTCGGCCGGAGCCGGCGGCTCTGGCGGTTCCGGCCTCGCCCTGGCGACGCGCATCGTCGCGAATGCGGAGGCATCGCTCGCGCGATAGTAGAGCACGTCTTTGCCCGCCAGAAGGGGCCGATGAAGCTGTTCATCCGCACCATCGGCATCGTGCGCGCCTAGGTGAAGATCGGGATGGCGAATCTTGCCTACAATCTCACGCGCTTCGTCTGGCACGAGCGGAGAGGTGTGCCCGCATGACGGCGAAAGCACTATCTGGGCGCGCACCGGCGTTCGGTATGAACCCAGACGCACAGACTCCCTCGCGTCAGTGCCGTGCGGGCCGCGGCACATGGCCAAAGCCAATTTCACGCGCCTGAAACAGCCGGTTCTTCGAGGTTTCCAGCTGCAGAATGAGCTCAACCGACGACGCTACAGCAGTCACAGGGGTCTCACACCGGATCGCTCGCCGAAGGTGGATCGTCGGCTTTCGGCGGCGCGCCGCCATCACGTTAGCTTAGCATCTGAGGGCTGCCGCCGGGGGATGGGTTCGCGGTTCTACTCTGAACGGTGCCGGTTTTTGGTGCGCCGGACAGGATGAAACTGGGCACTCGTATGTGCTTGTGTTTGCTCTATGATTGCACGGGGCCTGAAATGTATGGAGCGCTGCTTCCGCTTGCTCGTTTGCATTCAGTTAGAGAGTGTCCTTGCGCGGGCTGGATAAGCCGGGGCGGCGGCAGAATGATCCAGCCGTTTCCATCGCCTACCGCGACCATTTCACCTTTAGTTACGCAAAGTGCTGGCAGCGCCCGGCACCGAGCAGTCTGTCCGAACCACAGCCATATCAGGCCCATACGGAGCTGTCAGCGCCGACACCGCTGACGGATCGAGCGGGTTAACAGCGTTTGGATTGAGAAACAGGCGGTGAAGCGGCAGTTCACTCGGCGGATTGCCTGCCCAGGCATTCACAAAGAGGATACCGGAGAGAAGACTCGCGGCCTTCCCCATCGTAAGGCCGAATACGGGCCTGACGTCGGTTTCGAACTGGCAGAATGTCCGCCGTGCGAAGGCAGCGGTGAATTGGTCTACGTAGCCCGTGAAGTTCTGGTGGAGCGCCCCGCTAACCCACGGGTGTATTACAAAAATGAGGATGAAGGGCTTATGCCGCGCAAACTGCTTGGCGTAGTTGAACGCATACTCCGCATTCTCTGCCGCCAACTTCTCCGGATCGAGTTCGCGTGCCGTCATCTGCACTCTTGCGGGCGGTCGCACCTCGAACCGGATCGCCCCGCGCAATGCTGACCTGTTCGCCTTCAGTTCCTGCAGCAGCGGCGAATATTGCGCGCTCAGAAGTGCAAAAAGCTCCGATACGGGAACATCCCAACTATCCTGCGCGAGGACGATATCGGGCACTAGGTCCTGCGAGAGGCGCTCGGTCAGGCGAGCGACGAGGTGTTCGTGAAACCCGAATGCTTTGATGTCGAAAACGACCTCCTGCGGCAAGCGGATCACGCCGTCGAGTGCGGCACCATTGGGGTTGAGGATGTCTGCGCCGGTCATTGGCATCTGGATGTCAAAATCATGCCCGCCTTGGAGGAGAAAGCCGTAGGCGCTCAGTTCGCAGAAAGTGCCATAAGTGTTGCGGCTCGTGAGGTCGAGAACGAGCTTTCCGAGGTCCTTGGGATCGGAGCCCCGAGCGGCGAGCCCATTGATCGTCGCCGCGACGACATCATTATGCTCGTCGCTGTTGGCGAGATTGAAAGCGTCCTTGTTGATCGAGGCCTTCTGCCCGGCGGCTTTATAGACATCATTCGCCGCCGTCTTCTTCAGATCGAGGCCTGCCACGAAAGTGCTTCGGCCCTCAAGCGCGCCCAGCCATTCGTGGCGGGTACGCAGAAAATTCTTAGTCGTCATAATCATTCCTCCAAAAATCGCGTTGGGATGCGCCCGCACACCTCCCACACTGTTGCAATATCAACTCTCGCTGCTGGTCTGAGCCGCCTATCGCCTCACCGAATCAAGCGTGACGGCGAGACAGGAGAAGCTGCTGAGTTTTGGTGGTACGATCCCAAACCAGCTGCAAGAGTCGTTACCCGCATGGGCAGAGATGCGCCGCAGCTCTGGGCAATGCGTAGAGCCCGGCCCGCCGGGTTGGGGCGCAGCAGGTATCCATCGTGAGTTCTGTTATTCTGCGGCCTCGGCCTGCACTTCCTGCGGCGGCTCTACCACTTCCTTCTTCTTCCGAATCTTCTTGCGGCCTTCCGCCGCCACGACCTGGTCCGCGATGAACATCACATGCCCCGGCACATCCATAAGCTGCAGCGCCTTCATCCCGCGCATGAGGCTGATACGGGAGAACAAGGGCAGGTTCAGGGATCGCCCGGCAGGGTCTTTTCGGGTCACGATACCGAAGACGATACGGTATTGCCGGTCGCGGACGAGCGCGACGAGCGCGTCGGGATCGCCGCCGCCCATGACGTCGCGGATGAGCACTTCCAGCTTATCGACGGCCTGCGGCTCCAGTCGCATTAATTCGATGGCGTTTACACCCTGGTTGAACAGATGGCTCAACTGTGCCGAAAGGGTCGAAACCTTCACATGATAAAATGTGGCGACGCCGTCGCGGACCGTCAGCAGGTCGCAAGGCTCTACCGCACTTTGCCCGTGCGGGCTGATATTCTTGGTATCGAGGCAGGCGATCGCAGCGTCGCCTGTTCCGACGGCGGCATTATATTCGCCTTCGCTGGAATGATTGTAGGGCGGTAGGTCGCTATCCGCGCATAGCGGATCGAGGTAGGCGCTCAGGCGGGCGATATAGGCATCGTCAATCCGGTACCAACTGCCTTCACAAAGGTGGAAGGTTTCGCCTTGCGCGTCGTCCAGCGCCGTATCGAACACAAGGCTTTTAAAAAGGCTGTAGCGGTCGCGGCTGTTGCCATCCTCGTCGGTCAGGACCAGCGCGTGTCGGCGCAAATCCTCGACTCCCATGGTGTTCAGGTCGATCGCGTGTTCATCTAGGTACTCGTAATACCGCCCGATATAGACATCGTCATAGACGCGGCTCCGCCCGGCACCGCCGAAAGCGGCATAAAGGTTGTCGCTGTAGTTGATGATTTCCGGCACCGTGATGTTCAGATCGGGATTGCGCGCGCGAAACGCTGCAAGGAGCCGTCCGTTCAGCGCCTCAATCTGGGCAGGGTCACGGACCGGCATGATGTTCTGGATGTCTGGAAAAGCGGCCTTGTATTCCTCGCTCTGATATAGAGTGAGGAGCTTCTCGCATAGCGCCGCCAGCCCGTCAGCTTCAACATCTGTGCTGATGCGTAAATTGCTGCCGCCTGTCGCGTGACGGAACAGCTCCTTGTGCTCGTCGCGGACTTTGCCTGTCAGACTGCGCAGGATCGTGCTGTCGCGGTCGAAATCAAACAGCGTCAGCTCGGACTCGATGGGCAGCTGGGTGCGCTGGCGCTTCGCCGCGCCGGGATCGAGCGTGTCGGTGCTTTTGAGTTTGTGCGGGTCAAGACTGTTCAATGTGACCCGGAGTCCGAAATCATATTCGTAGCCGGAGTCGATCAGGTTGTGGGCGACGTGGCCGAAGGATAGCGCGAAACAGCGGCCACCGACCGGCAGGAACACAAGGGCACCCTTGCTCACCTGCGTCAGGTTTTTCTCGACGTTGAAATATGACCTCCACCACGGCGGGCGCGGGGCGCTGTCCAGTACAAAGATCGCTGCGCCCTCCGGCAGGGCCAGCGCGCCGATATCGTTATCTAGCGCATGGTCCTCCCGCAGCGCGTTTGTCGCATCATAGCCTTCTTTGAGAAGGTAAATTGAAAACGCCCTGCTCTTTGCCATGCCGCCCCCGGCGTGATTCAAATCTCGCTGCTTAAACCAGAGATAGCAGAAAGAAGATCGGGGCGCATTTCAATGACAAACGGCCCAAGCTCAAGTATTAGCGTGGCTCATCTCTTTGAGATGTTATGGCTTTCGTCAAGACTTCTGGCGCCTACAGCCTGATAAAGCGCCCAAAGAGATTCCGATGCCGAGTCCGCAAGTGCCTTCCAATCTGGATGCGCCTGCACTTGCGCATGTTCGCAAAGTTGGCTGGCGACCGCCCGGCTCAAAAACGACGCCATATGTAAAACGTTGTGCCGCCTGTAGTCGTCCCGTTCGGGCATGTGTTGAACCTCCCTCTCGTCGGTATCCTGCGGCCATCCTATCGCGAAGCGGCTGCGGCGGCACCCGTGGCCCCTGCCCGGGCACTTCCACAGGTTACATGCTATCCTGCACTGGCGTGGATTCGGTCTTTTACTGAGAGAATATTGACGGGCTTTCGGCGCTATCAGCTATACGGCAAAAAGGGCCGCGCGCCGGGGGGCGACAGAATGAACAAGAAAGCAAACAAGACAGTACTCGAAGCCATACTCGACTGGTCGGCTGACCGTCCCCTCTGGCAAAGGGATGCGCTGCGCCGGATCGTGACCGGCGGCACTCCCGACGAGGCGGCTGTCACAGACATATTAGCCTTGTGCAAAAAGGAACATGGGGCCGAAGACGTTAAGTTGGAAGCGGCGGTGCTCGAAGCGGCCCATCTGCCAGCCACCCCAGCCGGCGGAGAATCCATAGCTCTGGCCAGTGTCAGCGACATTATGGGTGTGAACCAGCTTGCCCCGGGCCAGACCTTGCCGTTTGAGGCCACGGGACTGACGATCGTTTACGGGCCGAACGGGTCCGGCAAATCCGGTTACGGGCGTGTCCTCAAGCGGGCCTGCCGCGCCCGCAAGGCGGGCGCGATCATGCCGGACGCCTACAACCCGCCGCCAGCCGGCAAGGCGACGGGCACCTTCACAATCCTCAAGGACGGATCAGCCGAATCGCCTGTCAGCTGGACGGATGATGGCAAGCCGGACGCGGTGCTGTCGGCAGTCAGCGTCTTTGACCGAGACTGCGGATCGGTCCATGTGCAGGAAAAGAACGAAGTGGCTTTCAGGCCCTTCGGGCTAGACATTCCCGACGACCTCGCGGGCGTTTGCCAGGCGCTCAAGCAGAAGCTGGGCGCTCAAGAAACGCAGCTTCAGGCTGTTCGCGACCCGGTGTTTGAAAAGCCGACATGGAATACGGCCACGCCGGTCGGTGCGATCATGTCGGCCCTGAGCCATAACACCAAACTGGCTGCATTCGAGAAGCTCAGCGAGATGACTGCCGATGAACGCGCAAGGCTGGCGCGCCTTGACGAGGACCTTCTGAAGAACCCGGCGGAGGCCGCCGCCGAACAGCGGCTCTTTGCCGGCAACGTGCGGCAACTGATAGTGACCCTGGACAGGATTGCCACCAGCTATGACGACGAGCCACTGGTCGGGCTGAAGGCACTGGCTGATGCGGCAAGAGCTAAGCGGGCAGGGGCCAATCTCGCCGCGCGCGATACGTTCGACGGCCTTGCTATTCCCGGCGTCGGTGCGGAAACGTGGCGCACCTTGTGGGAGGCGGCGCGCCGCTACTCTGAACAAACGGCCTATCCCGGATCTCCCTTCCCGCCTGCGGGAGACGAAGCATGCGTTCTTTGCCATCAGGCGCTCAGCGCCGAAGCCAAAAACCGCTTGGAAAGTTTCGAGGCGTTCATCCAAGCCGATGCCGAGTCACAGGCGGCAAGCGCCGAGCAAGAATTCTCCGATGCACTTGCAGCGTTCAAAACGCGTAAGCTGGATGTGCGCGTGATGGCGCAGGCGCGGCAGCGCATCGCTCTTCAACATGCTAGCCTCGCCCGCAGCGTCCTGCGCTTCGTCGCCAGCGCGGATTTGCGACGGCTTAAATGCCTCCGCGCGCTTTCGTCTTCTGATGCGCTTCTGCTGCCGCCGCTCGCGTCTTCACAAAAAGTCGAACTGGAGAAACTGGCGGGCGCGCTTGAAGCCTATGCCGTGGAGCTTGATGAAGCTGCCGACGTGGAAGGCCGCAACAAACTGATCCTGGAACGCGATTCCCTAAAGGACCGGACCGCCATCCCTGATCTGCGGGAAACCGCCAAGAAGGAAATCAAGCGCCTGGACGATCTGCGGATACTGCGCGCCTGTATCGCGGACACGGCGACCAACGCCATTACAAAGTTGGGGAATGACATCGCCGATAACGTCATCACTCCCAAGATGCGCGACCAGTTTCAATCGGAAATCGTCCGTCTCGCCGCAGAAAAGGTCCGCGTAGAAATTGTGCGTTCAGGCGGGCAATATGGCTCCCCCCACTATCAGGTGCGCCTCTTTGCCAACCCGAAAGCCAAGGTCCACATGGTGCTGAGCGAGGGTGAGCAAACATGCGTGGCACTGGCGGCGTTCCTCACCGAACTGGCGACGGCATCCCATAAATCCGCGCTCGTGTTTGATGACCCGGTGACATCGCTCGATCATCGCTGGCGCGAAAAAGTGGCGGAACGGCTGGTCGAAGAATCCAAGGCGCGCCAAATCATCGTTTTCACCCACGACATGGTTTTTGTGAACGACCTACACGACAAGGGCGTTCGCGAAGGCCTTCCCATGAAGCTTGTCAGCCTGTCGCGCGGCCCTGCCGGCACCGGCATGGTCAGCGAAGGATTGCCTTGGCAGCATGCCAGCATCCGTGACCGTATCGACAAGCTGGAAAAGGCGGCAAGGGAAGCGCGCAAGCTCTATGATGGGAACGATGAAGAGGGATATCGCGACACAGCCGTGAAGATTTATGACCGGCTGCGGGCAACGTGGGAGCGCGGGCTCGAAGACGTGGCCTTTGCCGGGGTCATCCACCGGCACAGGGATTATATCGACACCAAGAACCTGAAAAGAGTGACGGTCATCGAAGGCGCGGATGTCGAAACTTTTCGCAAGAACTTCAAGAAATGCAGCGACCTGGTAGAGGCACATGACCCATCGCGGGCACGGGACGGTACCGTTCCTCCACCGGACGATATTCTGGCGGACATCAAAATCCTCGCCGACTGGGCGGAATCGATCAGGACAAGACAGAATGCCCTGAACTGATAGCGTGAGAAAAACAGGTGTTCGCCGTTAAGGCGGAGGTGGACAGAAAGACGGACCGGGGCCCTTCGACGAAGACGGAAGACGCGCCTGACGTCCCCTATTCCTACAACAGCCCCACAATCCGGCTCGTCGCGACTGTGCCCAGCCGATATAAGGCTTGCCGCTGTGCCGAAGCCTGTCGCCACGAACGCGCCAAGTCTGAATCCCACGGCGTGACAATCAACTCGAATGAGCCGTCCACCAGGCGGCGAAACATGACGGCCGTGTCGGCATATTCGAATCCGCCCTGTGCAGCGGTCGGTAAATTCATACGTTCCATACGATTATTGCCGTGCCATGTCAGACGACGGTCGTTCCATGTACGCGCACCGCTGCGAAGAACCGGCTCCCCGATCGTCAAATTGTGCGGGTAGTCGTATTGCGTGAACATAAAACCGAAAAACCTGTGACCGCCGCGCGGCAGTTCAAGCTGGTTGCGTGAACCGCCTTGCAGGGCTTCGCCGTGAATCCACATCGCGCCGTAATTTGCGGGATTAACAACACCCGTTTCGATGGCGACCCTGAATAACGGCAACCCACCAACATCTATAGGCGTGGGCGGCGCTACGGGCTGCGCTTCCTGTTCTATTTCTGCCGGCGGCGGCTGCGCCTGTCGCAGCGCCGCATACGCCTGCAGCAATTCCTCGGAAAGGGGCGTTGTATCAAAACGCGCGCTCGCCATAGCGGCATCGATAGACGCGCGGGGAACATCCTGTTGAAGCCACGCGGCCTCCGTGTTCACGCTGAACCCGCGACTGGTGAGGTTGGCAGAACCGATCAGCGCGCTACAGCTCTGCGCGTCTCTGCCGAACGTGTAGAGCTTGGGGTGAAATGCCCGCAGCGGCATCAGTGAGCCTTGGGCAAGCCTTTGTGCCCCCGAGACATGCACTGTCGCATTTCCCGACTCCTGCCAACGGCGCAGGGCTTGCGGCTCGGTGAGACCGAAGTCGAATGATGTCACAAGCGTCTTCGGTATGGCGGCAAACGCCGCAGGGGTGAGGGAATCGGCGAGCGCGTTGAGCAGGATGCTGGCACCGCCGAGCGTGACATAGGCTGATGCCACACGCACGTCGGTCGCGCCCGCCGCGATCATATCAACAACGGCATTGCGCATATTCGCAGGCGTTGCGGCATTCTGTACGATCAGCACGCGTCACCCTTCCTCGATCACATCGGGATCGATCGTTGCCGTCGGTGTTGCGCCTAATACAAGCGCTGCAGTAGCTTCAAGCTGCGGCAACAACGGCGATGCTTCGAGCAGCGCCCGCAATTTCCGGCGGCGCGCCGGGAGAGCCTTTGCGGGGTCGCTCAAATAAGCATCTGTCGTGCAATGACTGGCGGCAAGGGCGGCAAGGTCCTTTGCCAAACCAGCGATCTTCTTATGATCGTCATTGCCAGAATCGTAAGCGGGCATCATTCGGTATGGCAGTGTATGAAGATGCCGTTCGCCAAAATCCCCCTTCGGGTTGAACGCGAGGGTAGCGTTGGTCAAGGCAACGCTATTGAGCATGCCGACTTGGAACCACGCTTCCCGTTCATCCGTGACGACATTCCAGTAGATGGTCTGGTCAACGACTATGTCCTGCGCCTGCGCGAGCGGAACGCACGCTGCGCATATGATCTTGCCGCCGGCACCGGCCAGTATAAGATAGCCATCGGCACCGAAGACCTGCTTGGACAGCTTGCCCCTCTCATCGACGCGCTCTTGCAGTGATTTCCCTTTTCCGACCGCCTTGAGTTTCTGGTTTATCGCCGCGAAGCGCCGCGCCGTCTGGGTAAATCCCTGCCGACGGATTTCAGACTCGTCGAGAATGCTCCACGTCCCATCTGCCGCGCGCAGCGCCGGCAAGGCCAGGGGCGCACGATGGACGCCGAGAACAAACGGAAGCAGGTTTTCCGACTGCGCCATACGGAAGATGAAGCGGGGCGCGACGTGACCGGGAAAGCGTTCGGCGGCCATTTCCTTGGCCGACTTAATCGTAAAGCCCCAGGTAGACGCGCGTGTCGGCGTGTCGACGCGGTATTCCGCTCCTGAGGCTTGGATAATATCGACGCACACGGCTGTGCGCGGCATGAGATCGGCCCCTTGCTGCGGCAGGCGTCCTCCGCCACCGGCCGCCGCCGGACTGCCGCCCTTTTGGAGCACCCATGCGCTCCGGGCCGTGCCAATATTGCGGATAGAAAAATCGGCGGTGTCCAGTCCCGCGTCTGTCGCAACGAGACCGGCAAAGGCAGGTCGTGGAAGCCCGGTCGTATCCGTCCTCTTGTTGCCGATCAGCGCCGCGCCCGGATATTTGAAGGTTCCGGGAGCGACCTGCCACACCTCGGCAATGTCGAACGGCACCGGGCGTTCGCTGTTCAGGAATTCATGCTGCCGCAGCCGCTCGTGATGGTTCCCGTTCAGCACCGTACCCGGCACAAGGCAGGCGACGGAGGCGTCCGGCCCGAGATACCGGTCGATGGCATGAAGCAGATGCATCGTTCCCAGCTCAAGATGGAGAAATGACTGACCCGCAGGTTGGATGCCGTACAGTTTTGCCCTGCCTTTGAGCAGGTCCCTGTACGGATTATCAGCCAGCCCGCTCATCGTCAGCCACGGCGGATTGGAAACGAGCCCGTTAAAATGTCCGGTCAAAAGACCCGGCCTGTATGTATTGCGCAGGATGAACGCCCATATGCCGTTGCGTCCCGCAACGGCCAGTTCGGCCATGCGATGCGCCAGCGGGTAAAGCGCGGCAGAGAGCTGTTTGTGAAGTTCGGGCGACAGGCTTACGCCGAACGCCGCGATAGCGCCATTGAGAAAGCTGTCCGCGTCCGCTTTACTGAAAGCCGCAACAGTGCCCCGCCGCTGCGCTTCGCGCGCTTCGTCATACGCCCAGTCCACAATGCGGTCGAAAAAGTCGCGATATGCTGGCTGCACCAGCGCCGTCGGCAGCTGAATCGTCACACCGTCAAGCGATACGGGAATCGTATCGCTCTCGCCAACCAGTGGCACCGATGCTGAAACCGGCGTGACGGCGAACAGCGAATCCGCATGATAGACGGGGATCACAATCGGTTTCGTCGCGGCCTTGATCTCGACCGACAGGCTGACAACCCATGTGGTCTTGGCCAGACTGACGGCCAACGGGTCAATATCAAAGCCGGTCGCGACATCTTCAAGCTTGTCGATGGTGGAGAAGCCGAAGCGGGCTTTGGTTGCCTTGATAATTTCAGCGAGCATCGTGCCGGACCCGCAGCACATATCGACGATGCGCGGGCTCTCGCCCTCGGGAAGACCGTCGAGGCAGCGATCAGCAAGCAGCCGGGCGAGCCAGTGCGGCGTCCATTCCTGACCGAGCAGCTTGCGTTGGCTGCGGCGGGCGAGTTGCGCCATAAGGCGGCCAAACAAATCCTCTTCGGGATACCAGCTGAAATCATAGGCATAGAGGTCACGCTGGAGGTCGCGGGCCACTGCCACAAGCCTGTCCATATACGCAGGCCCCAGAAGCCAGCCGAAATAATCCTGCTCGACGACATTCTCAAGTTGGAAATTGTGACGGAAGAAATCGCCATTGAGAATCGCGCGCAGCTCGTTGTCCGTGCTCAGCACAGCCTTTCCCGTCAGGACGTTCGCGCTCAGCAGCCGCGCCAGAATGGTCACGTAGGCTTCATCGACATACGCGGCCGTGCGGAAGGTGCCTGTCGGGCCCTCAAGGTGATCGACAAACCGGGACCAGAGTTCGGTTGCCAGGCTGGCTGACGGCTCGGCCGTCCGCCCCTCGTCCACAAGCGACGACAAGGGCGCGGCACTGCTTTGGTACGCGACCGAGTCCATGCCAAGGTCGGAAGCGAGGAATTCGGCGCGCAAAGGCCGGGACTGTTCGCGCGCCAGATGCTTTCGGATGAAAGCGCCGAGTCTCTCGGCGGAGACGGCGCTGCCGTCTGCCAGCTTCAGCTCGTCAATAACGACCAGCGAAATATCAGTAGCCGTGCAGGCGGATGCATCTACGCCGGGCGTCAGCACGGCATCATAGGCATACCATTCGACTGTATCGGACAGCACGCCCCGCACAGTCGAAACCGGCATGCCAGCCCGCACGAGCCCTGCGGCCTGTTCCTGCACCTGCGCGTACCCGGTGTCGCGTTTCACATTGTTGCGCAGGTCGGATTCGTATTCGATCGTGGTCGAACCCACGAGGTTATCGATGAATCGGGAGACTGCCTTGCCGGAGGCCATGCCGAGGGGATGTCCCGAAGTTTGTTGAACTTCGGCGAGCGGCGTTGCCGGATTGAAGGTTACGCGGCCCTGGAAACAGGGGCAACGGGCTTTTCGGCGAGGCGCTCTCGATGGGC
>NZ_JAZHLI010000005.1:0-157794 GCF_036549475.1 Aurantimonas sp. A2-1-M11
CCGTCGTCGACAAGTTCGCCCGCAACTACGGGTTTCTCTACGGCCTGTTCGCAGTGGGACTGGCGATCTTCATGGGCTGGTTCGGCCGTGTCGTCTTCAAGCGCGACTGACGCGCCAAGGGGCTTGCGCGGTTCCGCAGCACCTGCCCAGCACACGAGATTGACGCCATTCACTTCCCTGACCTAATGGATCGGCATGACGGACATCGATCGATACGACCACGAGCCGGTGGCCGCCCCGCACGGGGTACCCGCCTCGGCGGCCATCACCCACAAGACCGCATGGATCCTCGGCCTTCTCGGGCTGATCCCGTTCGTGGTCATGGCGGCGATGCTCGCCTATGCGGGACGGGCCTTCATCGCCTATCCGCAGCTCGTCCTCGCCCTGTCCGGCTATTCGGCGACGATCCTGGCCTTCCTGGGCGGCATCCGCTGGGGTGCGGCGCTCTGGCACGAGCCCGGGAAACGGCGGATCCTGATCCTTTCGGTGGTGGCTTCGTTGATCGGCTGGGTGCTGCTCTTCGTTCCCACGCCCTGGGTCTTTGCGGGCTTTGCCGCCGCCTTCGCGCTTGTCGGCCTTTGGGATGTGCTGGCGGCGCGCCAGCTGACGCTGCCGTACTGGTTCGGCCGGCTGCGGCTTGTCCTGACTGTCGTCGTCACGCTCTGCCAGATCGTCGCCTTCGTCTCGACCGTCTGAGCTTCATCCGGCGGCGAGCGACCGGAATGCGATCGGATAGATGCGGGTGAGGCCGATGACATAGGCTTTGGCCGTCGCCGGTTCGAACAGGCCGTGGAAGGCGCGGTCGAGGACGTTGAGCCCGCCCGTCGTCACACCGAAGGACGGCAGGATCATCCGCGATCCGTCGCTGGCGAAACAGGCGCTGCGGGTCGAACGCGCGCCATTGGAGACGCGGGCCACGGGATGCAGGTGCCCGGCCACTTCGCCGGCGCGGTAGGATGGGCTCGGCTCGTGCCGGAAGATCCACGGGCCGACCACGACCTCTGCGCGGGTCTCGCCGCCCACGAAGGCCGGCGGCTCGGGGTCATGATTGCCGGTGATCCAGATCCAGTCGCGGCCCGCCATGAGCCGGCGCAGCGTGTCGCGGAAGGCGGCCGGCATGAGCGCGGCACCCTTCCGGTCGTGGAAGGAATCGCCGAGACTGATCACCTGGGTGGGCTCGTAGCGCTTCAAGGCCGCCTCCAGCAGCGCCAGCGTCGCCGTCGTGTCGTAGGGCGGCAGCATCATGCCGCGCCGGGCAAACGCCGCGCCTTTCTCCAGATGCAGGTCGGAGACCACCAGCAGCCGCTCGTCCGGCGCGTAGAGAATGCCGGACGGATCGCAGACGACCCGTGCGCCGGCCAGCGATATTTCCACCGCTTCGCATTCCGTCTGCCGCAGCCGCCGCGCCAGCGCATTCATCCGCAACGTCCCGTCCTGCCGTCTGATTCGCGTTTCGTTCTATCGAGCCGAGCTTTCCGGCAGATGCAAGAGCGGATTTCGTCGCGGGTTGATTTGCCGATCGCGATCGGCGATGTTTGCGCCGCAACATGGACCCGCTTCAGCGGGTGGCTATGCCGGGCGCCTATCCCTCGGCCAATCACATTTCTTGCAGCATTCGCAAAGGCCGGGACCGCCCAGGGCCGCCGCTGTCGCATGAGATGAAGATGTCTCTGGAGCCGATGTTCTCGACTCGCACGCTTTCCGCCGATTGGCTTGGCAATATCCGCGGTGACCTGCTGGCCGGTCTCGTGGTGGCCCTGGCCCTCATCCCCGAGGCGATCGCCTTCTCGATCATTGCCGGCGTCGATCCCAAGGTCGGCCTTTACGCCTCCTTCTCGATCGCCGTCCTCACGGCGATCTTCGGCGGCCGGCCGGGCATGATCTCGGCCGCAACTGCGGCCACCGCCGTCCTGATGATCACCCTCGTGGCCGACCACGGGCTGCAATATCTGTTCGCCGCGACGATCCTCGCCGGACTGCTGCAGCTGCTGGCCGGTGCGCTGAGGCTGGGCAACGCCATGCGCTTCGTGTCGCGCTCGGTGATGACCGGCTTCGTCAACGCGCTGGCGATCCTGATCTTCATGGCGCAGATCCCCGAACTCGTCGGCGTGTCGTCGATGACCTACGTCATGGTCGCTCTCGGCCTGGCGATCATCTATCTCCTGCCGCGCGTCACCACGGCCATTCCGTCGCCGCTGGTGACGATCGTCGTCCTGACGGCACTGTCCCTCGGTTTCGGCTTCGATCTGCGCGTCGTCGGCGACATGGGCGAGCTGCCGTCCTCGCTGCCGGCCTTCCTCATTCCCGACGTGCCCTTCACGCTTGAAACGCTGCTGATCATCCTGCCGTACTCGGCGGGTATCGCGGTCGTCGGCCTGCTGGAGTCCCTGATGACGGCCCAGGTCGTCGACGACCTGACCGATACCGGTTCGAACAAGAACCAGGAATGCTACGGCCAGGGCATCGCCAACACGGTGACCGGCTTCTTCGGCGGCATGGCGGGCTGCGCGATGATCGGCCAGTCGGTCATCAACGTGAAGTCGGGCGGTCGCGGCCGGCTGTCCTGCCTGTTTGCCGGCGTCACGCTGCTGTTCCTGATCGTCGTGCTCGGCGACTGGGTGGCGGTGATCCCGATGGCGGCGCTGGTGGCCATCATGATCATGGTGGCGATCGGCACCTTCTCATGGGAATCCATCGTCAATCTGAAGACGCATCCGCGGCGCTCGTCGATCGTGATGCTGGCGACCGTCGTCACCGTCGTGTGGACCCACAATTTGGCCATCGGCGTCATCGTCGGCGTCATGCTGTCGGGCATCTTCTTCGCCTCGAAGGTCGCGCAGATCTTCTCGGTCACCTCGACCCTGTCGGCCGGTGGGCGCGAGCGGACCTATCGCGTGGTCGGCCAGGTCTTCTTTGCCTCGGCGGAGGATTTTGCCGCCGCCTTCGACTTCCGCGAAGCCCTCGACAAGGTGATCATCGACGTCTCGCGGGCCCATATCTGGGACCTGTCCGGCGTCGGCGCGCTCGACCGCGCGGTGATCAAGTTCCGCCGCGAGGGCACGGAAGTCGAGGTGCTGGGCATGAACGAGGCCAGCACGACCCTCGTCGACCGGCTAGGCGTCGCCGACAAGCCCGGCGCGCTGGATACGGCCCCGCGCCACTAGTACCCGTTGGAACGGCGATCCTGGTACGGCTCGTCCACCCGGGCGGGCGGTGGCCGTGCGATCGCGTCACAAGGACAGGCGAGGGCACTCGCCGCGCAAGGGAGGAAACCGATGACCAAGATCCTGGCACTGGTCGACGGGTCGCACTATTCGCAGAGCGTCTGCGACAACGCCGCCTGGGCGGCAGAACGGCTGTCGGCCGAGGTCGACCTCCTGCACGTCATCGGGCGGCGCGACACGGCCTCGGCGCCGGCCGACTATTCCGGCAACCTCGATCTCGGCGAACGCGAACAGCTGTTGAAGGAACTCGCCGAATTCGACGAGCAGAAGGGACGGCTCGCGCGCAAGCGGGGCCGGCTTGTGCTCGCCGAAGGCGCCGCACGGCTGCGCGATCGCGGCGTCGAGACGGTGTCCGAACGGCTGCTGTCCGGCGACCTGGTCGACACGGTACGCGAGCAGGAGAGCGACGCGGAACTGCTGGTGGTCGGCAAGCGCGGCGAGGCGGCCGATTTCGCCAAGCTGCATCTCGGCTCCAATCTGGAGCGGGTCCTGCGCGGCGCGAGCCGGCCGGTGCTCGTCAGCGCCCGGGCGTTCCGCCCGGTCAAGCGCTTTCTCGTGGCCTTCGACGGCGGGCCGAGCGTGGGCAAGGCGCTCGATCATCTGGCCACCAGCCCGCTCCTGAAGGGCGCGGCTTGCGAACTGCTGATGGTGTCCGACAAGAGCCGCGACGATCAGCTCGACCGCGCCGTCGAACGGCTCGTCGCCGCCGGCTACGATGCCACCGGCATTCTCGAAAAGGGCGAGCCCGATGCGGTCATCGCGGCGCATGTGGAGCGCGATGAGATCGACCTCGTGGTGATGGGGGCCTACGGCCATTCGCGCATCCGCAGCTACCTCATCGGTTCGACCACCAGCGAGATCGTCCGCTCGTGCCTGCGCCCGGTTCTGATGTTCCGATAGGTGGCCTCGGGCCGTCACCCGGACCGCGCGGGACCGGTCCGCCGAGCGCCTCGCCAAACCGCTCATCCGGGCTTATTGTCGGATAGCGTCGGTGAAAGACCGTGTCGACGCCGTCCGGGCTCAGGGACCGGACATCATCGCCGCCATGGCCGGGCGGGATGATATCGCCAAGGCTCAGCAAAAAGGGGCGCGCATGCGCATTCGACTGGGCTGCGAGCTCAACTACCAGTTTCCGGCGCCAACGCCGATGATCATCAATCTCAACGTCCATTATTCCCGCGCAGGCGCACTCGAGCGTCCGGATCATCTCGTCACCACGCCCGCCGTGAACGTCCAGGCCTATCGCGACAGCTTCGGCAATTGGTGCAATCGGCTCGTCGCGCCGGCGGGTGCCTTCACGCTGGGGACCGACGGCATCATCCATGACGACGGCCTGTCGGATCCGGTCGGCACCGACGCCATCCAGCACGCCGTCGAGGACCTGCCCTCCGAGACGCTGCTGTTCCTGCTCGGCAGCCGCTATTGCGAAACCGACCTGCTGTCGGAAGAGGCATGGCGGCTGTTCGGCAATACCCCGCTGGGCTGGCCGCGGGTACAGGCGATCTGCGACTTCGTGCACAACCATGTGCGCTTCGGCTACGAATATTCCCGCCCGACCCGCACCGCCGCGGAGACCTATTCGGAGCGGGTGGGGGTGTGCCGCGACTTCACCCACCTCGCCGTCGCCCTGTGCCGGGCAATGAACATCCCGACCCGCTACTGCACCGGCTACATCAGCGACATCGGCCTGGCGGCGCCCTATGCCGAGATGGATTTCGCGGCGTGGATGGAGGTTTATCTCGGCGGCCGCTGGTGGACGTTCGACGCGCGCAACAACGCGCCTCGCTGGGGCCGCGTCCTCATCGCCCAGGGGCGCGACGCCTCCGACGTGCCGCTGACCCACACCTTCGGGCCGAACACGCTGACGGGGTTCAAGGTCTGGATCCACGAGGAGCAGGCCGCGCAGGGCATGTAGCGCTTCTTGTCGCTGCCGGACGCTTATCGGGAGGGCTCCTGCGTGAAGGATCGGCGCCGACTTCGGCATCTGGTCCCTGATACGCAGGCTGTGGCGCCGCCCTACGCGCCGGGTGACGATCTTATTCGAGGACCGCCGCGATCATGGCGTCCTCGGCCGCCTGCGCCAGCAATTCGTCGCGGGCCTCGCCCATGACGCTCTCGCGGCCGATCTGCAGCATGATCGGCACCGCCAGCGGCGACACCTGGTCCAGATCCTTGTGGACGATATGGTGCTTGATCCGCGCCAGGAGATCGGACACGCGGGCCACGTCCAGAAGGCCCGTCGCCGCATCGGCCCAGGTCGCCCGCATCAGGATGTGGTCGGGCTCGTGGGCGCGCAGGACGTCGTAGATGAGATCGGCGGAGACGGTGACCTGACGGCCGGTCTTTTCCTGGCCGGGATGGCGCTTCTCGATCAGCCCCGAGATGACCGCGCACTGGCGGAATGTGCGTTTCAGCAGCCAGGAATGGGCCATCCAGGCCTCCAGGTCGTCGCCCAGCATGTCCTCGTCGAACAGGGCGTCGAGCGACAGGCGGCCATCGGCGATCATCGCGCCCAGGTCGCCGCGGCCCCAGATCGAGATGGCATAGTCCGTGGCGACGAAACCGAGCGGCTTGGCACGAGCCCGCTCCAGCCGCCGGGTGAGCAGCATGCCGAGGGTCTGGTGGGCGAGCCGCCCCTCGAAGGGGTAGGCGACGAGGAAGAAGCGCTTGCCGTTCGGAAAGGTCTCGATCAGCAATTCGTCGGCGCCCGGGATCAGCGACTTGCGCTGCTGGATCGCCAGCCATTCCGACACCTGTTCGGGCAGTTCGCTCCATCGCGCGGGGTCGGCCAGCATCGCCCGGACCTGTCCGGCCAGATAGGTGGTCAGCGGGAACTTGCCGCCGGCATAGGAGGGGATCTTGGAATCCTCCGACACCGCCTTGGTGACCAGGCACTGGTTCTCGTGGATCGTCTCGAAGCGCAGCACCTGCCCGGAGAAGGAGAAGGTGTCGCCCGGCGCCAGCGCCTCGACGAAGCCCTCCTCGATCTTGCCCAATATGGGTCCGCCGCGGGCGATGGCGCTCCTGGTGCGCCGCCGGATCAGCCGCACCTGCAGGGATGGCGCCTCCAGAATGGTGCCGGCATTCATGCGGTATTGCTGGGCGATGCGCGGATGGCTGACCCGCCAGGTACCGTCCTCGGTCAGCCGGATCTTGGCGTAGCGTTCATAGACCCGCAGCGAATAGCCGCCGGTGGCGACGAAATCGACCACCCGGTCGAAGGTCTCGCGGTCGAGGCGGGCATAGGGCGCGGCGGTGATCACTTCGGCAAAGAGTTCGTCGGACCGGAAGGGCTCGGCCACGGCCATGCCCAGGACATGCTGGGCGAGGACGTCGAGGGCGCCCTCGCGCATCGGCGGCGTGTCCTGCGCGCCCAGATAATTGGCGTCGAGCGCGGCCTGGCATTCCAGCACCTCGAAGCGGTTGGCCGGCACCAGGATCGCCTTGGACGGCTCGTCCATTCGGTGGTTGGAGCGACCGATCCGCTGGGCAAGGCGCGAGGCGCCCTTCGGCGCGCCGACATGGACCACGAGATCGACGTCGCCCCAGTCGATGCCGAGGTCGAGCGTGGATGTGGCGACCACGGCACGCAGCTTGTTGGCCGCCATCGCCGCCTCGACCTTGCGCCGCTGGCCCACGTCCAGCGAGCCGTGGTGCAGGGCGATGGGCAGGGTCTCGTCGTTGATCCGCCACAGCTCCTGGAACAGCATCTCGGCCTGGAAGCGGGTGTTGACGAAGAGCAGCGTCGTGCGGTGCGCGCGGATCGCCGCGTAGATCTCCGGCATGGCGTAGAGCGAGGTGTGGCCCTGCCAGGGCACCCGTTCGGACGATTTCAGGATGGTGATCTCGGGCCTGGCGCCGCCGGCCACCATGATCAATTCCGCCAGCAGTGTGTCGGCGACCGCCGCATCGGTCAGGCGCGCGGGATCGGCGTAAGGCCCATGGCCGATGCCGGTTTCGCCCGGCGCCTGGGAGACCAGCCAGCGGCGCAGGTCGTCGGGCTCGGACACGGTCGCGGACAGGCCGATGGTCTGGATGTCGGGCCGCAGCATGCGCAGCCGGGCCAGGCCCAGCGACAGCAGATGCCCGCGCTTGGACGTGACCAGCGAGTGCAGCTCGTCGAAGATGACGTAGCGCAGGTCCGAGAAAAAGGCGCGTGCGTCCTTGCCGGCGATCAGCAGCGCGAGCTGCTCGGGCGTCGTCAGAAGGATATCCGGCGGCTTGAGCTTCTGGCGCTGGCGGCGGACCTGGGACGTGTCGCCGGTCCGGGTCTCCAGCGTCACCTTCAGCCCGATCTCGGCGACAGGCTTTTCCAGATTGCGGGCGATGTCGGTGGCGAGCGCCTTGAGCGGCGAAATGTAGAGCGTGTGCACCCCGCGCGGCCGCGTGCCGGGCTTGGGCCGGCCGCGGCGCTGCAGGTCGACCAGCGACGGCAGGAAGCCGGCCAGCGTCTTGCCGGCGCCGGTAGGCGCGATCAGCAGCGACGAGGCGCCCGATTCCGCCCTGGCTAAAAGCTCGAGCTGATGCGGACGCGGGCTCCAGCCGTAGCGCGCGAACCATTGCAGGAATGGCTCGGGCAGGGGAGCCGGCGCGGTGCCGGGCACGAAGGGGGCGGGGCGGGCTGTCACGTCGATCAAGATAGTGTCGCGGCCCGTCGATGTCCCGTCTCAGCGACGCCTTGCGGTCAGCGCGAAGGCGATGCCGCCTAGGACGAGGCCGCCGGCGATGACGAAGCGCAGGCTCAGGGTTTCGGACAGGAACAGAACGGCGCCGAGGGCGGCGATGACCGGCACGGAGAGCTGCACGATGGCGGCCGACAGGGCGGTCAGGCCGCCCAGCGCCCGATACCAGACAATGTAGCCGAGGCCGGATGTGACGCCCCCGGAGACGAGCGCCAGGCCGAGCCCTTCGATGCTGACACCGCCCTGCCAGAGGGAGACGACTACCAGCGGCACGGCAAACGGCAGGGTGCGGAGGAAATTGCCCGCGGTGGCCCGCATCGGATCGCCGGCCGCCTTGCCGCGCAGGGAATAGACGGCCCATGCGATGCCAGAGGCGATCATCAGCAGGGTCCCGAGAGGATCGGGCCGCGTCACGGCAGGAGACAGCCATAGCACGAAGGCCGCGAAGGCGACGGCGAGGCCTGCGGTCTCGCGGCGGCTCGGACGGTCGCCCTGCGCCAGCCCCCAGCCGATCATCGTCGCCTGCACGGCGGTGAAGAGGACGAGGGCGCCGACGGCCGCCCCGAGCTTCGCGTAGGCGAGGGAAAAGGCGATGGCATAGGCAAAGAGGGCAAAGGCGGAGGCCCAGCTGCCGCCGATCGCAGGTCCGGTCGCGGGTTGCTTGTGGGCCCGCAAGGCAATGAGCGCGAGGACGGCTGCGCCGGAAGCGAGCCGGATGCCGGTGAACCCGCCGGGATCGATGGCGTCGTTGCCAAGCGCGAGCCGGGCCAGCAGCGAATTGCTCGCAAAGGCCACCATGGCCACGGCCGTCAGCCAGAGCGTTGACGACATCCTCGGATCCTTCGGTTGGCCATGCGCCGGTCATTTGCGCCGTGCGCCGCGCGACCGTCAACGGGCCCGGCCGCAGAGCCGACAGGCACGATCGCTGGCCTGGGGTGGGTCTGCGGTCGATCGCCCCTAGCTACCCGCTCCCAAGAGTTGAACCACGAGGCTCCCCTGTGACGCGCTGGCTTGCCGCTTTCCTCATCGTCCTTGCGACGCAGCTTGCGGCGATCGCCCAGGAGTCGGGTGGTAGCTCCCCACGCTTTCTGGCAATCGAGACGCTGAATTCGGGCTTGCCGCCGGTCGACACCTATATCGATCGCGATACGCCGCAGGGGATGATGGAGACCTTCGTCTTTGCCGCCGAACGGGAAGACTGGGACACCGCGGCCCACATGCTGGACCTGTCGGGGATCGACCCGGCCCTGCAACCGGAGATGGGACCGGCCCTTGCAGCACGGCTGAACGAGGTGATCGAGGGGGCGATGTGGCTCGACTGGGGCGATCTGCCGGATCGCCCGGATGCGCTGGCCGCCAATGTCGCCAGCGAGAACCCGATGGCCGGCGAGCCGCGCCGCAACATCCGCCTCGCCATCCTGCAACTGCCGGACCGGCCTATCTCGATCCGAATTGCGAGGGTCAAGCCGGATGGCGGCGATCCGGTCTGGGTCTTTTCCCGCCAGACCGTGGACAACATCCTTCCCCTGTACGAGGAGTTCGGTCCGACGCGCTTCGAGCAGGCGCTGCCGCCGATCCTCTTGAAGAGCGCCTTCTGGACACTGGCCTGGTGGGAGGTGATTGCCCTCCCGCTCGTCCTTCTGGTCGCAGTCGTGGCCGCAGCGCTGGTCTATTCGGGGATGGGGCACGCCAAGCGCAACCAGCCGTCGCAGATCGCCGAGCGGATCGTGGATACGATCCAGATGCCCGTGGCGCTGATGGTCTGCGTCGGGACATTCTCACTGGTGAAGGCCTGGCTGTTCACCTTCTCAGGCGCCGTGAACACGTTCCTGACGCCGCTTCAGTCGGCCCTCTTCATCATCGCGCTGGCACTCATCGCGGTGCGGATCGTCGACGCCGTCCTCGATCGGGTCGTGCGCCGCAACATGGAAGAGCTCAGCGAATCGGACGCGGCTGCGCAACGCAACCTCTACACCAACATTTCCGCCGCTCGCCGGGTCGCGATTGTCGTCGCCTTCTTCGTTGGCACCGCACTCGTCCTGATTCAGACCAATGCCTTCGAGACGCTCGGCTTCTCCCTGCTGGCGTCGGCCGGGGCCATCGGCCTGATCCTCGCCTTCGCCGCACGATCCGTTCTCGCCGACATCATGGCCAGCCTGCAGATCGCCCTCGCCAAGACGGCCCGGATCGGCGATGCCGTGCTCTACAAGGGCCAGTGGTGCTACGTCGAAAAGATCAACTTCACCTATCTGCAGCTCAAGAGCTGGGACAATCGGCGGCTGATCGTGCCGGTCTCGGAGCTCGTCTCGAACAGCTTCGAGAACTGGACCAAGCAGGACGCCAGCCTGATCAAGAGCGTCGAGTTGCGCCTCGACCATCGTGCTGACGTCGATCGGCTGCGCGAAGCGTTCCAGCAATTCGTCGACGAATCCGACGATATCATCGACAAGAATTCCGCCAAGGTCCAGGTCATCGGTCACGATTCCACCGGCATGCTGGTCTGGTTTCTGGCCTCGGCGGAGGATCCGAGCACCGGCTGGGCGATGGAATGCCGCCTGCGCGAGACCATGCTGAAGGCGGTGGCACGGCTGGAAGTCGAGGAGGGCGGCGGTGCGCGCCGGGTCGCCTATCTGCCGCGCGAACGCGAGGAACAGGTCGGCGATACCGCGGACGAGAACCAGCCTCAGGCGGCGATGTAGCGATCGGGCCGGTGATTGACGGACAGCGACAGGTTCAGGACGACCGCGCCGATGATCGAATAGGCGATGGCGACAGGATCAGCCACGGCGAAGGACAGGGCGAGAATGGTCAGATCGATGGCAAGCTGCGTAAGTCCCGCCTTCCAGCCCATCCGGTCCTGCAGATAGATCGCCAGGATGCCGACGCCACCGAGACTCGCCCGGTGGCGGAACAGGGCGAGAAGCCCGAAGCCGATCAGCATGCCGCCGAGCACCGCGCCGACCAGGGGATAGACCGCGCCCAGCGTGAAGTAATGCGGCTGCAGCGCCGTCAGCACCGAGAGGCAGGCGACCGCCAGGAAGGTCTTGATGGTGAAGGCCCAGCCGAGACGCCGGATCGCCAGGCCGTAGAAGGGCAGGTTGACGACGAAGAACACAACGCCGACATTCCAGCCGGTGGCATAGGAAACGATCAGCGCCAGCCCTGCCGTGCCGCCGGTGACGAAGCCGAGATGGGCGAGGATCGACAGGCCGATCGTCACCATCAGCGCACCGGTCACGATGCCCTGCGCATCCTCGAGCGGCGAATGGTGGGTGGCTGTCGCCGCCCAGCGTCCGAGATCAGACGCCATGGCTCAGAAGGTCGCCGCGGGGTTGCCGTTCTTCACCCAGAGGCGGGCGATGTCCTCGTCCGCCATGGCGAAGGCCTTGATGTCGACCATGGGCATGGCGAGGTCCTGCAAGCCGACGACCGAGCGCACCCAGCCCTTGTCGGTGACCACCGCCACGCGGCGGAAGCGCGACAGGTCGGCAAAGCGGCTCAGCGAATATTGCACGTCACGGGCGATCGCGGCCGGGGTGAACATGCCGATCTCGCGCACGATGACGAGGATGGACAGGGCGCCCGGCCGGTCGGCGAGCTTGGCGTCGACCACGGCAATCACGCGCTCGACATCGGCCTTGTCGACGCGACCGTCGATCTCGAAGGCGATCACGGCATCGGATCCGGGGATAATGGTCAGCATCGCTCGCACTCGACGATTGGCAGGGACATTCCCTCGATCATAATCTGTTGCGGTGCAAAAGGAACCTGCATGCACGCCCGGAGATTGGGATCTGCCGAGGAAGTTCGCGGCCCGCCGCATCGCCACGAGGAAATCATCCCATGCGCCCCGACGAATTGCTGCGACCCACGCCGCAGGGGCTATATTGTCCGCCCGGCGACTTCTTCATCGATCCGGTGCGTCCGGTCGAGAGGGCGCTGATCACCCATGGTCACGCCGACCATGCCCGCTCTGGCCATATGCGAGTCATGGCGACACGCCAGACACTGGCGATCATGGCGCTGCGCTATGGCGAGGAGTTCTGCGTCGAGCGTCTGGAAGCGGGCATCGGCGAGACGATCCGCATCCGCGACGTCGACGTCACCTTCCATCCGGCCGGCCACGTTCTCGGCTCGGCGCAGATCGCGGTGTCCCACAATGGGCTGACCATCGTCGCCTCGGGCGACTACAAGCGCCGCGCGGATCCCACCTGCGCCGCCTTCGAGCCTGTGCCCTGCGACGTCTTCATCACAGAGGCCACATTCGCGCTGCCGGTCTTCCGCCATCCCGATACGGCGGGGGAGGTGGACAAGCTCCTGACCTCGCTTGCCCAGTTTCCCGAGCGGGCGCATCTCGTTGGCGCCTATGCGCTGGGCAAGGCGCAGCGGGTGATCCGACATCTGAGGGAGGCGGGATACGACGCGCCGATCTACATTCACGGCGCGTTGAAGAAGCTTTGCGACTTCTACCAGAGCGAGGGCATCGATCTCGGCGATCTGCGGCCCGCAACGGTCGATGCCAAGGCCGGGACGGCCAAGGCGGCCTTTGCCGGCGCGGTGGTCGTCGGCCCACCCTCAGCCTTTGCCGACCGCTGGGCGCGGCGGTTTCCCGATCCGGTCTCGTGCTTCGCGTCGGGCTGGATGCGGGTGCGCCAGCGCGCCCGGCAACGCGGCGTCGAACTGCCGCTGATCATCTCCGACCATTGTGACTGGGACGAGTTGACCGAGACGATCGACGAGATCGCGCCGCAGGAGGTCTGGGTGACCCATGGCCGGGAGGAGGCGCTGGTCCGCTGGTGCGAGCTGCGGCAGCTGCGTGCGCGCCCGCTGCACCTCGTCGGCTACGAGGACGAGGCGGAATAGGCGGC
This sequence comes from Aurantimonas sp. A2-1-M11, assembly GCF_036549475.1. Classification (NCBI taxonomy): domain Bacteria; kingdom Pseudomonadati; phylum Pseudomonadota; class Alphaproteobacteria; order Hyphomicrobiales; family Aurantimonadaceae; genus Aurantimonas; species Aurantimonas sp. A2-1-M11. The sequence goes on from NZ_JAZHLI010000005.1 coordinate 12,775, forward strand.
GCATTGTCGTCCGCAGAGGCGCTGGGCGTAGCGGCCACCCCGGCCTGAGCCGGCGCGGCCATTCCACGACTGCGGCAGCGAGGGACTCAGGCCCGGGGGCCGCGCGCGTAGATCCAGTAATGGGCGCCTTCCTCGGCGATATACCAGGCGTTCGGCAACTGCATGACAAGCTTGACGAAACCCTCCCGCTCCAGCCGCTCGCTCACCGCCGCGTAGTCGGATTCGTCGAGATAGCTGTTGCGGGTCGAGATCACCATCAGGCCGTCCGACTTGAGGTAGCGAGCCATCCGTGTCAGCGCGGCGGGCTCGACATGACCGAGAGTGAAGACCCCGGCACACACGATGACGTCGTATTGGCGGCCGAACGGATTGTCGTGGTCCTCGTTCAGATCGACACCGCCCGCCAGCTTGCCGTAAGCCTTGGTCCTGCTAGCAATGTCGACCATTTCCTGCGACAGGTCGAAACCATCGACATCTCGAAAGCCACGCTTGCGCAGTTCCTCGCCGGCAAGCCCCGTCCCACAACCGGCATCGAGCACCGACGTCGTCTGCGGTGCCTTGTTCAGATAGGCCTCGGCCACGAGGGCAGCAGCGGAGGCGACGACGCGCGGGCCGCCATAGGCCTGGTCGCGGACGTCCTTGTCGTATCGCTGTGCCCAGCCGGCGTAATAGTCGTTCAGCTTTTCCGGGTCGCCATCCAGGGCGTGCGAGGCTTGAATCGTGCTGACGGAATCCTGCAAGTTTCGTCTCCGTATCGATTTTGGTGCCACGGTGCACTGCACATAACACAAAATCTGATCGCTGCAGCGGATTTCCAAGAAAATTCTGCAATTCAGTAAGCGTCTGAATGCAGATTTCCTCATATCATGTGTATATAATATAAAAAATCATCTTTTACTAACGAATTTTTCGATCGGAGACATCCATCAGAACTTCTATTGGACGATCCTGCCTTTCAGAATTTTGTCATATACGCATTTATCTGCGTAAGCGTTGAATATCTATATTTGGAATGGTTTATTCGCCGGCAAAAAATCGATGCGATAACATTATCTTAGAAGCCACTGCCGCCGCCCCTCGATTGTGGCGCCAGGCGGGGTGCCTCCCACTTCCGGTTCAGCATCGCTCGCGGGTCGAGTGTTGCGGCGATACTTCAGAGCGGTTGCGGCTGCTGTTGCCCCGCCCAGTTCCCGCTGCGGAGCCGCTTGTGGATCGCGCCCGGTCCGGTCAAACTCACCCGCGTCCTGCCAAGGAGGTGGGGGGGACAATACGCCATGTGGTCCTTTCGAACGGTCTTGACGTCGGCTCTGGTTGCGCTGCAGGTCGCGGCGCTGCTGGCGATCCTTGCGCTGACCTATTTCGCCTCACAGAACGTGCTCCTGTCCTATGCCGAACAATTGACGCAGCGGGTCGCCGACGACACCACGACATTCACCCAGAACTTCCTTACTCCTGCAGATGACGCGGCGGCGCTGTCCCAGCGTCTCGCCGAGAGTCCTGTTCTCGGCACCTCCGACCGGCCCGCGCTCGAGCGCTATTTCTACGAGATCCTGCGCTCGCGCAGCGATTTCGCCGGCATCTTCTACGGCGCCGCCGACGGGGCGTTTCTTTATGTCAGCCGCGACAGGAGCGTCGAGGGGGCCGAATACCGGATCAAGCGGGTCGCGACGCAGCCGGACCGCTCGGTCGAACTGATCTATCTGACGGCGGATTTCCGGCCGGTGTCGCGGCGCCGCGACGATGCTGACACTTATGATCCGCGGACGCGCCCCTGGTATGTCAAGGCATCGACCACCCGCGACGTCGTGTGGACCGACCCCTACATCTTCTTCTCGGCGCAGCGGCCCGGCATCACCGTGGCGAAGGCGGTGCGGGCCGACGAGCGCCTGGGCATGCGCGGCGCCGTCGGCATCGACATCGAAATCCACGCCCTGTCGGCGTTCCTGGACGGGCTGAAGATCGGCAGTCGCGGTTCCGCCGCGATCGTCTCGCAATCGGGCGAGGTCATCGCCCATCGCGACCCGTCCCTCGTGCTGGCCACCGACGTGTCCGGCAAGCAGCGCTTCGCCCAGGTGTGGGAAATCGACGATCCGGCCCTTGCCCAGGCCGTCAGCAGTTTGCCGGGCGGCCTGGCCAGCGTAAATCCCGGCGAGACGCGACTGACACGGTTCGAGGCGGGCGGCGAGAACTGGCGGGGAGCGGTGAAGCGTCTGGCCGGCTCCCGTACGCCCTGGGCGGTGGTCACCTATCTGCCGGAAAGCGACATTCTCGGCCCGATCTACAGCATTCGCGACATCGGGATCGCCGTGGTCGCCATCGTGGTGGCGCTGACGGCGCTGCTCGGCGTGCTCCTGGCCCGTGCGCTGACCCGGCCGATCGGCGCGCTCGCCGCCCAGGCCGAGCGGATCTCGGAGGGCAATTTCGCCGATATTCCGCTGCCGACCATGTGGACCAAGGAACTGGCGGGGACCCGGCAGGCCATGCGCCGTGCCACCAGCTGGCTGCGCGACTACCGGCGCGAGAACGAGACGCTGGCCGAGCGGCTGCGCGAGGCCGGGCGGGTGCTGGAGCGCCGGGTGGAAGAGCGCACCGAGGAACTGGCCGTGGCCAATCGCGACCTCGAACAGGCCAACGACAATGCCGAATTGCTGGCCCATGAACTCGATCATCGGGTCAAGAACCTCTTCGCCATCACGGCGTCGCTGGTCACGCTGGCGGCAAAGCACGCCACGACGCCGCTTGAGGTGGCGGACGAGGCACGCGGGCGCATCAATGCCCTGGCCCGCGCCCATGCCGACACCCAGAGTGCGCGGGAATCGCAACTGGCCGGGATCGTCACGAGCGTGCTTCGGCCTTATGCGGGGATCGCGGAGGTGCAACTGACGATCGAGGGCGATCCGGTGACGATCCCGTCCTCCAGCGTGACGCCGCTGGGCCTGATCCTCTACGAACTGGCGACCAATGCGGCGAAATACGGCGCGCTGCGCGGTACCGGCGGGGCGCTGGACGTTCGCTGGACGGCGGCCGGCAACGGTGGGGTGCGGATGGTCTGGACGGAGACGCCCGCCGAATCGCCTGCGGGTGACGTGATCAACCCGTCGCAGCATTCGGGGTTCGGATCAGTTATGCTCGATGCGATGGCAAGCCGGCTGAACGCCAATATCCAGAGGCAGCTCACTCCGCGGGGCCTGCGGGTCGTGCTGACCATGGAAGCGCTGGAAGAGCGCGGCGGTCTTCGCACTGTCGCAGCGGCGGAGGCGTAGGCCGCCAGGGTGGCACGGTGATCTTGCCGATCGCCGCCGTGGGTGGCTGCCCACGCTCGCAACCGCCGTCTGAGCCCGCCCGTCAGTCCTGCGTGGCTGCCGCCGGCTCTTCGCGTGCGGCCCGCGTGCTCCAGGCGGCGGTGTCGCCGAGCACGTAGGTCACCAGATGATTGGACATATAGGCGTAGCCTTCGACCGACGCGTGGAAGCCATCGCGGGAAAAACCGGCAGGCTCGACCCGGGGCAGGGTGGTTGCCGCGATCGCGCCCCGCTCGGCGCACAGGCGTGCACCCTTGCGCCGGATGATGCGGGCGCGCAGTTCCAGCACCGTTGCGAGACCGCGCGGCAGGGCCGGCACGCGCTCGAAGTCGACCGGAGGCGACCAGACGATCCGTGCGCCCGGCCATTTCGCCTTGAGGGCATAGAGCAGCGTCCCAAAGCCCTTCTTGAAGCGCAGTGCGCCGTGGAAATTCTTGGCATCGTTGGTGCCGATCATCAGCACGATATGGGTGAAGGCATGGCCGAGATGGGGCACGACATGGTCGCGGATCTCGGACGATACCGCCGAGTTCGAACCGGCGGTTCGCCAGAACACGTCATGTCCGGTCAGCGCATAGAGACGCTCGGCAAGCTTTGGTGCCAGGCTGTCGTCGATCCGCTCGACCCCGACACCGGCCGCCGAACTGTCTCCGACCACCAGCAACCGGATCGGCGCGTCACGCCGATCACCCCTGCCGTACAGGCCGCTATGGCTGCCGGCCGGCGGGGCCATGCGCTCGACGCGCCGTCGCACGCCGATGCCCTGCCAGACATAGACGGGAAACAGAAGCCAGGAGAGGTATGCGTCGCGAAAGGCCATGCGGCGGCTCCGTCATGTCGGGGAATCGGGGCGCGGATCGGCTGTGTCCGAACAAGGTGGCCGCGACGCCGCCCGCGTCGCGGCCCATCGCTCAGGCCTTCAGCACCTCGACGCCGGGCAGGGGCTTGCCTTCCATCCATTCCAGGAACGCGCCGCCGGCCGTCGACACATAGGTGAAGTCGCCGGCGACGCCGGCCTGGTTGAGCGCCGCGACCGTATCGCCGCCGCCTGCGACCGAAACGAGTTCGCCTGCTTTGGTGCGTCTGGCGGCGTGGCGGGCGGCCGCCATCGTCGCCGCCTCGAAGGGCTCGATCTCGAAGGCGCCGAGCGGGCCGTTCCACACCAGCGTCTTGGCCTTGTCGAGCCAGTCGGAGACCAGCGCGACGGTCTGCGGTCCGGCGTCGAGGATCATGGCGTCGGCGGGCACTGCGTCGACGGCGACGGTCTCGTTCGCCGCGCCGGCCTTGAACTCGCGGGCGGTGACCGCGTCGACGGGCAGGACGATCTTGCAGCCGGCCTTTACAGCCGCCGCCAGGATCGCGCGGGCGGTGTCGGCCAGATCGTGCTCGCAGAGCGACTTGCCGACATCGATCCCCTGGGCGGCCAGGAACGTGTTGGCCATGCCGCCGCCGATCACCAGCGCATCGACGCGGGTCACCAGGTTGGTGAGCAGGTCGATCTTGGTCGAGACCTTGGCGCCCCCGACGACGGCGACGACCGGGCGTTCGGGGTTGCCGAGACCCTTTTCCAGCGCTTCCAGCTCGGCCTGCATGGTGCGGCCGGCATAGGAGGGCAGGTGACGTGCCAGACCCTCGGTGGAGGCGTGGGCGCGGTGGGCGGCCGAGAAGGCATCGTTGACGAAGACATCGCCCAGCGACGCGAGCTGGCTGACGAAGTCCTCGTCGTTCTTCTCCTCGCCGGGGTGAAAGCGGGTGTTCTCGAGAAGGACGACATTGCCGTCTTTGAGTGCGGCGACGATGCCGGCGGCGACCGGACCGACGCAGTCGTCGGCGAAGCCGACCGGCATGCCCAGCATGTCGGACAGCACCGGGGCCAGGGGCTCCAGCGACATCGCCGCATTCGGCTCGCCCTTGGGGCGGCCGAAATGGGCGAGGAGAATCACGCGGCCGCCCTTGTCGGAAATCTCGCGGATGGTCGGCAGGATGCGCTCGATGCGGGTGCGATCGCCGACCTTGCCGTCCTTGATCGGCACGTTCAGATCAACCCGCAGCAGCACGCGCTTGCCGGTGACATCGGCGTCGTCGAGCGTCTTGAACTCCGTCATGGTAGTCCTCCTCATGGAAACATGCCGCAGGGCGCAGGATCAGGCCTGGGACGCGGCTGGTCGTTGTCGGACCAGCATGTCCCGTCGATATGCGGGTGCCCCTCGTGGCGTCCGGGCCGGGCCACGGTCGCCAAGGGCATGTAGCGCGGCACGACGCGCGAGGGCAACGGCGATCGCAACCCCGGTGTAATTTCACCGGCGCGCGTCAGTCCCCGTCCTGGGACCGGCCGCGCCGCAGGATCTTGCGCGCCAGTGCCAGGAGGTCCCTCAGGTTCAGGAACAGCGGAATCTGCCTGCCGCCACTGCCTTCGGGCTCCAGCGACAGGCCGGCACGCACGATCGCTCCGTCGACGCCGGCTTCGCGGACGATCAGCTCGACCGGCCGCACGGTGACGCGGTCGCCATATTCGGCGCGGCCACCGAGCCGGCCGACCATCATTTCGGAAATCGACATCGCGGCCTCGGTCTCCGACAGCCGAGCGCCATAGGCCACCACGAGACCGCTTGCGGGTGAGGCTGGATCGATGGCGAACTGGCCGAAGAACTCGGCGTCGTCCGGGCTCACCCTGGCCGGGCTGGCGAAAAGACGGTCGAGCAGGGGCGGATAGCGCTGCGAGATGAAGAGGAAGACGTAGTCGCCGGCGCGCAGCCGTCCGGCATACTGGTAGCGCATCGACTGGCCGTCCCGGATGACCAGCGAGGGGCGGGCCCAGCGCGGGATGCGTTCGCCGCGGGCGACAGGACTGTCGGGTACCACGCGATAGGTCAAAAGCTCGTGGTTGGCGGTTCCGGGCAGTTCCAGCTCGACCTTCTCGATCGGCCCGATCCGCGGCGGTACGACGAGGCCGAGGCGGCGGGCAAGAAGGCCGATCGTCCAGCCCTGCACGAGCAGCGAAGCCAGGACAATGATGAAGGCGGTGTTGAAGAACAGCCTGGCATCGTCGAGCCCGCCGATCAGCGGGACGATGGCCAGGAGGATCGAGACCGCACCGCGCAGGCCCACCCAGGAGATGAAGGCGCCCTCGCGGCGCTGGAAGTCGAAGGGCAGCAGGCAAAGCCAGACGGCCATCGGCCGCGCGACGAAGATCAGGAAGGCGGCCAGCCCGATCGCTGGCAGGAAGATCTCGCCAAACTCGGACGGCGTCGCCAGCAGGCCGAGGATCAGGAACATGACGATCTGGGCGAGCCAGGTGAGTCCGTCCTGGAAGCGCTTCAGACTCGGCGCGTTGCGCAGCCCGCTATTGGCTGCGTAGAGACCCGCGATGTAGACGGCCAGGAAGCCCGAGCCGCCGACGGCGCCGGTCACGGCGAAGACCAGCATGGCGAGCGCCAGCGTGAAGATCGGCAAAAGGCCGCGGTCGATCTCCAGCTTCGAGACGAGCGTGCGGATCAGCCAGCCGCCGGCGAAGCCGAAGGCCACCCCCAGCCCCATCTGCTGAGCGAAGCCCAAAAGGACGTCCACGCCCAGATCCTCCAGACCCGCGCCTGAGGCCAGGAGTTCGACCAGCGCGATCGTCAGGAAGATCGCCATGGGATCGTTGGTGCCGGATTCGATCTCCAGGAGCGAGCGGACCCGCTCGCGAATGGTGATGCCGCCGACGCGCAGCAGGAAGAACACCGCGGCGGCGTCGGTCGAGCCGACGATGGCTCCGAGGAGCATGCCTTCCGCCAGAGGCAGCCCGAGCAGCCAGGAAGCCGCAAGGCCGAACAGGGCCGCCGTGATGAGGACGCCGACGGTCGCCAGGGTGATCGCCGGCACGGCGGCCTGGCGAAAGGCGTGCAGCGACGTGCCGAAACCGGAATCGAACAGGATGATCGCCAGGGCCAGCGTGCCGACGAAATAGGCGAGGCCGGCATTGTCGAAATCGATGCCGAGGCCATCAACGCCGGTCAATAGGCCGATCGACAGGAACAGGAGGAGGAGGGGGGCGCCGAAGCGGAAGGCGAGAAGGCTGGAAAACGCAGCCAGCAGGATCAGGACCGTGGCAACGAGGATGACGAGGTAGATCGATTCGAGCATCGGCGGGGTCGGCAATCCTTCTCGTCGACTACGCCATGGATTCCGCCGACGGGTCTTCCCGCCCCAACGTCGGCATCCAGCGCGCCACAAGGCATCGATATAGCCCGCGGTATCGCGTTTGCCAGCGCGGCCGGCGCCGGTAAATGTCGCGCCGAGGCTCAGCTGTTTCGCGCGCGCGGAAATGCAAAAGGCCGGCCCGCCATGATGGCGGACCGGCCTCGATGCTTTGCTTCTGCGTGCTGTCGCTCAGCGCCCGGTGATGCCCGGGAACACGATCAGAACGATCAGGGCCAGGATCTGCAGCGCGATGAACGGCAACAGGGCCCTGAAGATGTCGCCCAGCGAGATGTCCGGCGGAGCGACGCTCTTCAGGTAGAAGGCTGCCGGGCCGAAGGGCGGCGACATGAACGACACCTGCATGTTCATGCAGAACAGCACGCCGAACCAGATCGGATCGTAGCCGAGCTCGACGATGATCGGCACGAAGATCGGCAGCGTCAGCAGTGCGATGCCGACCCAGTCGAGGAACATGCCGAGCACGAACAGGATCAGCATCATGAACAGCAGCACGTAGATCGGCTCGTCCGAGATGCCGATGATCAGCGACGACACGAAGTCGATGCCGCCCATCAGGTTGAACACGCCGACGATGGCACTGGCACCGATACCGATCCAGACGATCATGCCGACGGTGGCGAGGGTCTGCATCGCCGCGCCGCGCAGGAGTTCGAAAGTGAACTCGCCGCGCACCACGGTCGCCAGCAGCACGCCGCCGACGCCGATGGCCGAGGCCTCGGTGACCGAAGCGATGCCGCCATAGATCGAGCCGAGCACGAAGGTCACGACCAGGAGCGGCAGGATCAGGCCCTTGAGAAGCTTGATCTTCTGCGCCAGCGGAATGATCTCGGGATCGGGGTCCGGCACGATGCCCTTGGTGAAATACGCCCGGAAGAGAACGTAGAGCACGTAGAAGCTGGCCAGCATCACGCCGGGCAGGAACGACGCGGTGAAGAGGTCGCCGATCGAGACATTGGCCGCAAGGCCGTAGACGATGAGCACGATGGAGGGTGGGATCATCGTGCCGAGTGCGCCGCCGGCGCAGACGACGCCGATGGCGAGGCTGCGGTCGTAGCCCAGACGCAGCATCTGCGGCAGGGCCAGAAGACCCAGGAGCACGATCTCGCCGCCGATGATGCCGCTCATCGCCGCGAGGATGACGGCCACGAAGATGGTCTGGATCGCCACGCCGCCGCGCACGCGGTTGGAGATCAGCTTCATGGCGTCGAACAGGTCGCGCGCAATGCCGGATCGATCGAGGATCGCGGCCATCAGCACGAACATCGGCACCGAGACGAAGATGAAGGACGAGACGAAGCTGAAGACGCGACTGGTGATCAGCGGCACCGCCATCGGACCAAACCAGCCGAGAGCGAAGATGAGCGCCACGAGAAGCGTGACGAAGGCCAGCGGCATGCCGGTCAGGAGCAACCCGAACAGCATGAGGAACATCACCAGGGTGCCGTAGCCAATGCCCAACGCCTGGAGATTGATGCCGAGGTCGAAGATTTCGGCCATTTATGCGTCCTGCTTGGAACCGCGTCGTGCACGACGGGCATGATTGATGGCCAGGACCACGAACTGGATGGCCAGGACGATCATGACGATGAACAGAAAGCCCTTCAGGAGGGCGGGGGTCGGCGGGTTCCAGGCGCTCCCGGTGCCTTCCATATGGAAAGCCCCGCTGGGGTTCCAGAACGAGGTCGCCACCATCAGCCAGGAGGCCCAGGCAAAGAACGCCGCTGAGATTGCGCTGATGATGTAGATGATGACGTCGAAGATGATGCGAATTCGGGGGCCGAGGGCGTCGTAGATCAGGACAACCCGGATGTGGCTGTCGCGGGCGGCGCAGAAAAGGCCACCATAGATAAAGGCGATGGCGCACAGGAAGATGCTCGTCTCGTGCACCCAGTTGGTCGGGCTGCCCAGCACATAGCGCATGAAGATCTCGAACAGGAGGATCGCCGCAGAGCCGACGATGGCCGCCGCGAAGATGTAGCCGACCCATTCGATGCCGCGTCCCAGGGCACCTGCTTCGGAAACGATGTCTCCGGTGCCTTCGCTGGTTGCGCTGAGATCCGGATCGCGTCCGTCGATGGCAATGGGGTCACGAGTCATGCTCGGATCGTCCTTGGAGAGGAATGAAAGCGGGCGGGGCGTTTGCCCCGCCCGCCGCTCAAGATGGTGTCTGTCTTACTGAGCCTTGAGAAGGCCTTCCTTCTCGAGATACGCGGTCAGCAGGTCGTAAACCTTCTGCGCATTCTCGGACTGGGCGGCCTGCTTCTCCCACTCGCCGATGGCGATCGTGCGGAACTTGGCCCGCTCTTCTTCCGACCAGTCGTGGATGGTGGCGCCCTGCGCCTTGGCTTCCTCGACGGCCTTGGCGTTCTTGTCGGCAAGCGCGGCGTTCTGGCGCTGGGCCAGCTCGACGACCGACTCCTCGAGGGTCTTCTGGACGTCCTCGGACAGCGCGTCCCACTTCTGCTTGTTCATCGAGAACTCGATGAGCGGCATGGAGTGGAAGCCCGGATAGACCGGATGCGGGGCGATCTTGTTGAGGCCCTGCGCCTGGTTGACATGGAAGACGCTGTAGTCGGCCGCCTCGACGACGCCCTTGTCGAGCGAGGTGAAGACTTCCGAGGTCGGCAGGTTGACCGGCGAAGCGCCGGCAGCTGCGAAGATGTTCTGCACGAGACCGGCCGGAGCGCGCAGCTTCAGACCCTGGAGGTCATCGACGCCTTCAAGCGGGACTGCGGAGACGAAGGCTTCCAGGCCCGGCGTGGTGCCGCCGAAGAAATGCGTGCCGTAAGGCTGGACCAGTTCGTTCATCAGCTCCTTGCCGCCGCCCTCGTTGATGAACTTCAGCATCTGCTGCGGGTCCGACCACGCGCCGACCGGGTTGGCGATCAGGCCGAAGGCCGGGTCCTTGCCAGCGAAGTAGGAGGTGTCGGTGATGTGGCCGTCGAGGATGCCCGCGCCGACGGCGTCGAGGGTTTCCTGGAAATCGACAACGGCGCCGACCGGCAGGAGATCGATGGATACCGCGCCGCCCGTCTCCTCGCTGACGCCGTCAGCCCATTCCTTGTAGAGCAGGTAGTTCGCATCGCCAGACGGATCGCTCGACTGGAACTTCAGCGAGACTTCCTGCGCCATGGCGCTGGTGGTCAGCACGGCGAACGCTGCGCCCGTCAGAAGGGCTTTGATAGTTGTATTGAGCAAGTTGCTTCTCCCTGAGAGTCTGTTTCGTCTACGGTCGCCCGCTGTCGCGGTCGATGATTCCGGGGCGCACTCCACACACCATCCGGAAATCCGTAGCTGGACGCGCACCATACGACTGCGGGCTCTCGCGTCAATGGAAATCTCAGGTCCGTACACGCTAAGTTTAACGAGGCTGTTTGCCGTCTACGGGAATGCATCAATTTTTGGCGTGGCGCGCTCATGCGCACGATAGCCGGCTGGCTAAAGTATAATTTCCAGGATATTCACCGGATTTACTTAAATGGAGCGATGATCCGGCAGATTCGATGGGCTGCGATCAGACGATCCATGGCAGACGCATGGCGGGGCCGCCCGTGTGGACAGCCCCGCGATCGACCTGACCGTACCGCGACGTCGCGGCTCAGTTCGTCCGGGCCATGGCGATGGCCGTGTCGGACATGCGGTTGGAGAAGCCCCATTCGTTGTCGTACCAGGACAGGATTCGCACGAAGGTGCCGTCCATGACCTTGGTCTGGTCCATGTGGAACACCGAGGAATGCGGGTCGTGGTTGAAGTCGTGGCTGACATTCGGCGCGTCGGTGTAGCCGAGGATGCTCTTCAGTGGGCCGTCGGCCGCCGCACGGATGGCGTCCTGCACCTCGCCGACGGTGGTCTCGCGCTTGGCGAGGAACTTGAAGTCGACGACCGAGACGTTGGGGGTCGGCACGCGGATGGCGACGCCGTCGAGGCGTCCCTTCAACTCGGGCATGACGAGGGCCACGGCCTTGGCGGCGCCGGTCGAGGTGGGGATCATCGACAGGGCGGCGGCGCGACCCCGGTAGAGATCCTTGTGCATGGTATCCAGCGTCGGCTGGTCGCCGGTGTAGGAGTGGATCGTCGTCATGAAGCCCTTGTCGATGCCGATGGCGTCGTTGAGGACCTTGGCGACCGGAGCCAGGCAGTTCGTCGTGCAGGAGGCGTTGGAGACGATCTTGTCGTCGGCGGACAGCGTGTCGTGGTTGACGCCATAGACGATGGTCTTCTCGGCGCCGGCCGTTCCGGACAGCGGACCGGAAATCAGGACCTTCTTGGCCCCGGCCTCGAGATGGGCGGCAGCCTTCGCGGGATCGGTGAAGATGCCGGTGCATTCCATGGCGATGTCGACGCCGAGCTCGGCCCAGGGCAGGTTCTTCGGGTCGCGCTCGGCCGTCACGCGGATCGGCCCGCGGCCGACATCGATCGTGTTGCCGTCGACCGTCACGGTGCCGGGGAAGCGGCCATGGACACTGTCGAAGCGGATCAGATGGGCGTTGGTCTCGACCGGGCCAAGGTCGTTGATGCCGACGACCTCGATGTCGGTGCGGCCGGACTCGATGATGGCGCGCAGCACATTGCGGCCGATGCGGCCGAAGCCATTGATTGCAACGCGAACTGTCATGATCCGTCTCCTGTGGTGGCGCGGGGCCGAACCCGCCGGGCGTCTCGTCCGCCATGGCCTCTACAGAAGCGGGCGGTCGGGATCAATATTGCGGCCGGTCAGCAATTCTTATGCCGTGAATGACTTTCCGTGATGACGGAAATCCTCAGCTCTCGCGCGGCGCGTCGGCAAGCCGGGCCCGCACCGCCGTGACCACCGCCTCGGCGGTGATCCCGAAATGCTCGTAGAGCTGCGGCGCCGGGCCCGACGCACCGAAGCCGGTCATGCCGACGAAGATGCCGGTGCGGCCGATGAACTGATCCCAGCCCTGTCGCACGCCGGCCTCGATGGCGACCTTCAGCCCGCCATTGTCGAGCATGGCGCTGCGATATTCCGGGCTCTGCCGCTCGAAGAGTTCGACGCAGGGGACCGACACGACGCGGGTGGGCACGCCGTCGGCCTCCAGCACGGTGCGGGCGGCCAGGGCGATCTGCACTTCCGAACCGGTGGCGTAGATCGTCACGTCGGCGTCGCCGGAGGTCGAACTGATCTCGTAGGCGCCGCGGGCGCTCTTGTTCTCGTCGTGCTGGTCGAGCCGCAGGGTCGGCAGGTTCTGACGGCTCAGCGCCAGGACCGAAGGCGCCGAGCGCGATTCCAGCGCCAGCTGCCAGCATTCCAGCGTCTCCACCGCGTCGGCCGGACGGAACACCTGCATGTTCGGCATGGCGCGCAGGGAGGCCAGATGCTCGACCGGCTGATGGGTCGGGCCGTCTTCGCCGAGGCCGATGGAATCATGGGTCATGACATAGACGACCCGCAGTCCCATCAACGCCGACAGGCGCATGGCGCCGCGGGCATAGTCGGAAAACACCAGGAAGGTGCCGCCATAGGGGATGATGCCGCCATGCAGAGCCAGGCCGTTCATGGCCGCCGCCATGCCGTGCTCGCGGATGCCATAATGAATGTAGCGGCCGGCATAGTCGCCGGGCGTGATCGCCTTGGTCTGGCTGGTCAGGGTGTTGTTGGAGCCGGTCAGGTCGGCCGAGCCGCCGATCGTCTCGACGACGACCGCGTTGAGCACTTCCAATGCGAGTTCCGACGCCTTACGGGTGGCGATCTCGGGACGCTCCTCGTTGAAGCGCCGCTTGCAGCGCTGCAGCGCCTGAGTAAAGCCGCTCGGCAGGTCGCCCCGCATCCGGCGCTCGAATTCGCCGCGGGTTTCGGCATCGACCGCGGCGAAGCGACGTTCCCATTCCTTGCGGTGGCTCGATGAACGCAGACCGGCAAGGCGCCAGCGGTCGAGAATCGCGGCCGGGACCTCGAAGGGTTCGTGATGCCAGCCTAGGGCCTCGCGCGTCGCTGCGATCTCCTGTGCGCCCAGCGGCGCGCCATGGGCCTTGGCACTGCCGGCCTTCGTCGGGGCGCCCTGGCCGATGGTGGTCTTGCAGGCGATCAGGGTCGGCCGGTCGCTGGCCTGAGCGGCGGTGATCGCCTCGGCGATGGCGTCCGGATCGTGGCCGTCGCAGCGCAGCGTGTTCCAGCCACAGGCCGCAAAGCGCGCCGGCTGATCGGTGGAATCGGCCAGGGCGATGTCGCCGTCGATGGTGATGCCGTTGTCGTCCCACAGGACGATCAGCTTCGACAGGCGCAAATGGCCGGCCAGGGCGATCGCTTCCTGGCTCAGCCCTTCCATCAGGCAGCCGTCGCCGGCCAGCACATAGGTCCGGTGATCGACGATCTCGTCGCCGAAGCGGGCATTCATGATCCGCTCGGCCAGCGCCATGCCGACGGCGTTTCCGAGACCCTGGCCGAGCGGGCCGGTGGTCGTCTCGATGCCTTCGCAATGATTGTATTCGGGGTGGCCGGCAGTCTTGGAGCCGAGCTGGCGGAAGGCCTTGAGGTCGTCGATGCCGACGCCGTCATAGCCGAGCAGAAAGAGCAGGCTGTAGAGCAGCATCGAGCCATGGCCCGCCGAAAAGACGAAGCGGTCGCGATCGGCCCATTGGGTGGCGCGGGGATCGAAGGTGAGGAACCGGGAAAACAGCACCGTGGCGATGTCGGCTGCGCCCATGGGCAGGCCGGGATGGCCGGAGCCGGCTGCTTCCACCGCATCGGCCGACAGGAAGCGTATGGCATTGGCCATATCGCGGTGCGTGTCGGGTGACGTCATGGTTCTGCTCCGGTAGCGCTGGGGTCCGTGCGTTCCGGCGGCGCCGAGACCGGCGGCAGACATCATACGGGCAACGTGCTGTCAACAAAGGCGAGGTCGCAGGCCGCGACGCAGGCCGGCGCGGATCTCGGCGTCATGCCGCTTCACGCGGTTTCCGGGATCGCCGAACAGGGCGACGCCAGCAAAACTTCGTGGCGAAGTGATTGCGTGACCGGAAAATCGCCTGCACTTTCCGTGGCGATGGTTTCGTGCTCCACATGGACATTCGCTGGCAAGGGTCGGCGGGACATGATGGAAATGCGTTTGGGGCCGGCCTGTGCCGGTCACGAGAGGAGAAAGTGCCATGTCGTCCGACGAGGGTTTCGAGGCGGCGCAGCTGCGCCTTCGAACCGCGATCCAACGATTGGACGATCTTGTCGACATGCGCCGCGAGCGGGACGCCGCGGTCCGCGACGCGGAGGTCGAGATTCAGCGAATGACCGCCGATCGCGGCCGCCTGGCCAAGGAACTGGATACTGCGCTCGCCCGGGGCGAACGGCTCGATCGCGCCAACAGGGAAGTGTCGCGACGGCTCGTCGATGCGATGGAGCGCGTACGCTCGGTCCTCGATCGGCACAAGTCAGCGTAAGCGGGAGAGCGTCGCATGCCCCAGGTAGTCGTGACCATCGACGACAAGACCTATCGCATGGCCTGCGGGGATGGCGAGGAAGCCCATCTGACCTCGCTCGCCAAGGAGGTCGACCGCAAGATCGCCGGCTTGCGTGGCAATTTCGGCCAGATCGGCGACCTGCGGCTGACCGTGATGGCGGCGATCATGGCAACCGACGAACTGACCGAGGCGCGGCGGCGGATCGCCGAGCTGGAATCCGGCCTGGCGGAACGAGCGGCGCAGACGGGCCAATCCGAAGACAGCTTCCGGGTGGAGCGGTCGCGCTTCGTCGAGACCCTCAACGAGGCAGCGGCGTCGCTGGAGCGGATCGGCGCCCATCTTGCCGAAGGTTAGGGTCGACGGCTGATCCCATCCCCAGGAGGATTGCTGCGGCACGGCATGGCGCTACATCCTCGCGTCATGGGACCTCATTCGCTCCAAGTGCGCTGCCGCAGACGGGCCGCCCGGCTCCTGCCGCTGGCGGCCGCGATGGTCCTGTCCGGTTGTGCGGCAGTCCTCAACGCGGCGACAAGCGGCGAGGGCTACGGCGTCGTCAGCGACATCCGCTACGGCACAGGCGAGCGCGGCACCTACGACCTCTACATTCCGGCAACGGTGACCGAGACGACGCCGCTGGTCGTCTTCCTCTATGGCGGCAGTTGGGAATCGGGTGACAAGGAGACCTATCTCTTCGTCGGCCAGTCGCTTGCGAGTGACGGGATCATCGTTGCCATCCCCGACTACCGGCTTTATCCCGAGGTGCGCTTCCCCGGCTTCGTCGAGGACGCGGCAGAAGCCACCGCAAGGATCATGACCACCGTGCGCGGCGGCGCCTATGGCATGCCGGGCGGGCCGCATCCGGTGTTCCTGATGGGCCATTCGGCGGGGGCGCAGATTGCCGGTCTGCTGGCGACCAATGGCGACTGGCTGTCTGGCGAGGGGCAGTCGCCCTCGGATCTGACTGGCTTCATCGGCCTTGCCGGACCCTATGATTTCCTGCCGCTGAGCGAGGAGCGCTACAAGAGCATCTTCCCGCAGGAAACGCGCACGGCCAGCCAGCCAGTGAATTTCGTCGATGGCGACGAACCGCCGATGCTGTTGATCGCCGGCGCGGACGACACCACGGTCAAGCCGCAGAACACCCGCTCGCTGGCCGCCAGGGTCCGCGCGCAGGGCGGCGAGGCCACCGACATCATCTATCCAGGCGTCGATCACATCGGAGCAATCACCTCTTTTGCGACCGCCCTGCCGCTCGCCGACGAGACGATCCGCGACCGCACGCTCCTGTTCATTCGCGAGCGCAGCCATCAGGAGCCGGCACAATGAGTGATCTGTCGGGCTATCAAGTCCGGTCCCCGCCCGGGACGATGCCGCTGGTCGGACGATCGGTGACCGTGGCGCCGATCGTCGACGAGCGCCACTTCGCCGACCTCTTCGCCGCCTACGGCCAGCCGGAGAACGAGAGCCTCTACGATTACCTGCCCTACGGGCCCTTCGCGGAGCAGGCCGCGTTCGGCGAATGGGCAAGCCGCGTTTATCTGGCGGGCGACATGCTCTTCCATGCGCTGGTTCCCGCGACGAGCGGCCGGGCGGAGGGCGTGGCGGCGCTGATGCGGATGGACCGGCCGAACGGCGTCATCGAGATCGGCCATATCTGCCTGGCACCGTCGCTGAAGCGCACCGTGGCGGCGACGGAGGCCTTCTTCCTGATGATGGGCCGGGTGTTCGACGAACTCGGCTACCGGCGCTTCGAATGGAAGTGCGACGATGGCAATGGGCCGTCGAAACGCGCTGCCGAGCGGCTCGGCTTCACATTCGAGGGCCTCTTCCGCCAGCACATGATCGTCAAGGGCCGCAATCGGGACACGGCGTGGTTCGCCATGCTCGACAGCGAGTGGCCGGCGCTGGATGCCAGCTTCCGCGCATGGCTCGCGCCGGACAATTTCGACCCGGACGGCCGGCAACGGCGCAGCCTCGGCGAGTTACGCCGAGACCTGGCCCGCAGCCGCTGATCAGGCCGATTGGGCGAAAAAGAACCGCAGCATCTCCCGGCTGGCGTCGGGACCGTTCGGATCGGTATAGGAGCCGGCCGAATCGCCGCCCGACCAGGCATGCCCAGCGCCCTTGATGGTCCAGTTCTCCAGCACGGTCCGCCCATTCGCATCCCTGTGGACTGTGCGCTGGTAGGCGACGTTGCCGTCGGACCGTCCGTATTCGTTCGTCGTTCCCAGATCATTGCCGGCGCCGGCCTGGGCGATCACCTGGTCGGCGTTGAGCGGATGCACCGTCTTGTCGCCATCGCCGTGGAAGACGATGGTAGGGACGATCTCGCCGGACACAGGCACCGTGGGGACGCCGCCACCCTGCATGGCCGAGAAGGCCGACGTCATGTCGCGGGCTGCGCCGCAGGCGAGCCCGGAATGCACACCGACGGCTGCATAGAGATCCGGGTACACGGCACCCATGATCGCCGCGGCTGCGCCGCCCGCCGACAGGCCCGCGACATAGACGCAACCGGCATCTACCGCATGGTCGGCCATGATCTGCCGGGTAATGCCGGCGATCAGCGAGGGTTCGCCGCGGTCGCGCATCTGGTCGGCGGCGGAAAACCAGTTCCAGCACTTCTGGATATTCGCGGATTTGGACTGCGCGGGGTAGGCGACGAGGAAGCCCTGTTCCTCGGCCAGTTCGTTCATCCGCGTGCCGGCGGCGAAATCGTCGGGAGACTGGGTGCAGCCGTGCAGCATCACCACCAGCGGCACTGGCCCGGTCGGGAGGGTGGCCGGCACGTAGAGCTTGTAGTCCCGGCTGCCGGCCGTGCTGCTGAACTTGCGGGCGAGAAACTGCGCGCCGTCCGGCACCGGCTTGCCGCGGGCCGGCTTGCTTTTCCTGGCGCGGGCCTGGGGCGCCGCAGAGGTTGCGGCCTGACTGAACACCGTCTTGAGGATCGATCGCGCCGCATCACCGGGAAGGGGCATTGCGCCGCCATTTGAGTCCGGGCGCCCCGTTTCGGACGCGGCGGACGTGTCGCGGTTCCCTGTGCGCAGCAGCGCCATGGCCTGCCGCAACTGGCCGCGGCGGGTCAGGCGTGTGACTTCCGCCATTTCGGACTGGGAGGGAATGTGCATGAACTCGATCCTTTGCGCCGTCTTGCCGGCAACCATCGGATTCTCCACGGTCCTGACGGCAGGCGATCGAAGGTGATCGCCCGACATTCGCCGGTCCGCTGGAGTTGCAAAGGGTCTCATTCGCCCTTTCCCATCCGTTGCATCGTTAAATGGAAGGGGCAGGTGAAAGGTTCAATGCTTTGATGCTGCATTGCAACAAAACGTGCGGACCGGAAGACAGGCGGCGTCTGCCCTCGGCTTCAAGGATCGCGAGCGGCGGCGGGACGACCCTTGTCCGGAGGGCGTGCGGAGGATCCCCGCGCGGCACTGGGGAATCGATCAGCCGCGGGCGCGCACGATGGTGACCATCGCCTCGGACGGATAGATCGATTCGTACAGGACGCCATCGCCCGGCATGAAGCGCAGCAGGGTCTGTCCGTCCCCATCCGCCAGTTCGAGCGAACCGTCGCCGTCCGACCGCCACAGGGCGACGTTCCGCAGATCCGGCGAGCCGGCACAGTCGGGTCCGATCGGGGCAGGGGCGAAATGCCGATCGGCCCGCTCCGGCGGCGCCATCCTGCAGGTCACGCCGCTGCGCAGATCGATGAGCCGGATGGCGGTAGGGCGCGTGGTATCGACGGTCGCAGGGGCGATCGATGCCGTGGTCATCGGATCCAGCCGGGCGTCGATCACCGTTGCGCCGGTGATGCTGTCCGACGTCGGTGCCAGGGCGCCCTGCAGATGCGCGATGATGACGGCGGCGACGATGCCCGCGCCGAGAGCGGTTGCGGCGAAGTTCATGGACGGGCCTTTTTCTTCGTCAGGGCCCATTATGACGCCAACAACCTTAAGCGAAGGTTGATATCGGATATCCGGCTTAGGAAATCATTCAGGTCTGGTTCGGCACCGCACCCTGTCCGGTGTGCGGTGCCAAGGAAATCAGCTTCGGCGAGTGATGCCGGCCTCGACGGATTCGGGGACCGGGGTGACCGGCGCACGCCCCGAGAACCATTCCATCAGGTTCGAAACGACCAGCTTGCCCATCTCGCCGCGGGTATGGCGCGAGGCCGAGCCGACATGGGGCAGGAGCACCGTGTTCGGCAGGGCCTTGAGCCGCTCGGGGACATGCGGCTCCTTTTCGAAGACGTCGAGGCCGGCGGCCCGGATCGTGCCGTTCTCCAGGGCCTCGATCAGCGCCGGCTCGTCGACAGTGGTGCCGCGGCCGATATTGACCAGGATGCCGTCGGAGCCGAGCGCCTTCAGCACGTCGGCATTGACCGCCTTCTCCGTGGATGCGCCGCCGGGCGCCGCGATGATCAGCGTGTCGACCGACCTGGCCAGGCTCAGGAGGTCACCATGATAGGGATAGGCGACGTCGTCCCGCTTGGAGCGGTTGTGATACTCGATCTTGACGTCAAACGCCTCCAGGCGCCGGGCGATGGCCAGGCCGATGCGGCCCAGCCCCATGATGCCGGCGGTGCGCCCGCGCAGGGTCGTCTGGGTCAGCGGATAGGGGCCTTCGCTCTCCCACTTGCCGTCGCGCAGATGGCGCTCGGCCGCGCAGAGTTCGCGCGTGGTCATCAGGACGAGGGCCAGGGTGATGTCGGCGACTTCCTCGGTGAGGACCTCCGGCGTGTTGGTGACGACGACGCCCTTCTCGGTGGCGTGGACCGTGTCGACGCCGTCATAGCCGACGCCGAAATTGGCAATCAGCTCGAGATTGGGAAGCGCGTCGATCATCGAGGCCGGCACCGCGCCCATCTGGGCAATGCCGCGAACTGCCTGCCGGCGTTCTTCGGGCAGGTCATCGAAGTCGCGTCCGGCGAGATGCTCCACGTCGAAGGTCGCCTTCAGCGTGTCCAGCGTGTCGGGGTTCATCTTGCCGGGTACCAGCACGGTGATGGCGGCCAGGTCTGACATGAATGCTTCCTCTCTTGCTTGTTGTTCGTTCGTGTTCCGGTGGAGACAATCGGCGCCGGCTCAGTCCGGCCAGGCGTAGTCGCAGGACTGGCGGACCCGAAGCTCGGGGGTGATGAGGATGGTCTCGGCGGAGGCCGGCTGTCCGGCCAGCCGGGCCAGCAGCGCCTCGGCTGCACGGCGGCCGACCTCGCTCTGGCCGTTCGACACCGTGCAGAGCGGCGGTGTCGCGATCGCCGCCTCGTCGATGTCGTCATAGCCGGTGACCGCGATGTCGACGCCGGGTCGCAGCCCGGCCCGCGACAGGCCGTACATGAAGCCGAGGGCGACGAGATCGGAGAAACAGGCGGCGGCGGTCGGCCGGTTCTCGATGGCCAGGAAGGTCGGTGCCGCGTCGAAGCCGGAATGGCGGTTGCGCGGACCCTCGATGCGCCATTCGGACCGAAAGGTGATGCCGGCGCGCTCGAGCGCCGCCAGATATCCGGCTTCACGATCGCGACCGGTGGATGTCAGCGCGGTGCCGCCGATCATGGCGATGCGCCTGTGGCCGCGCGCGACCAGATGGTCGACCGCCAGGCCCATGCCGTAGGCATCGTCACCGCGAAAGCCCAGGACGCCCGAACCCTCGACCGTGCGGGCGATCAGAGTCACCGGCAGATCGTTCTCCTCGGCAAGGTGGATGTCGCTGGCCGGCGTGCCGATCGCCGGCGACAGGATCAGCCCGTCGGCGCCGAGCTGCAGCAGCGTGTCGACGAAGGACCGCTGCTTGGCGAGGTCGTCATGGTGGTTGCACAGGATGAAGGTCTGGCGTTGCCGGTCGAGTTCGTTCTCCACCGACTTCAGGATCTCGCCGAAGAACGGGTTCATGATGTCGTGGACACAGACCCCGACAATTCCCGAGCGAGAGGTGCGCAGCGACGCGGCGCGGCGATTGTAGATGTAGCCGAGGTCGCGGGCGGCGCATTTGATCCGCCCGCGGGTGACCTCGGCCACCAGCGGGCTGTCGCGCAGCGCCAGCGAGACCGTCGCCGTCGACAGGCCCAGCGATTCGGCAATCGTGGAAAGTTTGACCTTTTGCGCCACTTACGCGGGCCCCTCCCGATGCCCAGCCGATCTATGGCCCAGACTCGTCGCCACGCAAAGCCCGCGGGCGCTATTGCCGAGAGGCGAGGCGTCGTCAGTCATTGTCCTCGGCGGCGGATCTGGCGGCGGCGGGCAGGGTGCTCGCGCCATCGAGATTGGCGGTGACGCGCTCCAGCAGCTTGCGCAAGGCCTTGCGTTCCTTGTTGGAAAAGCCCTTCAGCGCTTCGCGTTCGATCCGCTTGCGGGACTTGCCCACCGCATCGACGATGGCCGCGCCGCGCTCTGTGAGGTGTGCGTGGTTCTGACGACCGTCGCTGTCGGACAGGCGCTTCTCGACCAGACCCTGGGACGCCAGCCGCGTCACGGTCTTGGTGATGGTGGGCGGGCGCACGGACAGGCGTTCGGCGAGATCGCGCAACGAGATCCCGTCCTCCTCGCCGATCGCGAGAAGGACGGCGTCCTGGCCCGGATAGACGTCGATCTGCGCCAGCCGCTGGGACAGGGCCGTGCGGGCGCTGCGCGCCGCAAGGCTGAGCTGCGTCGTCACGGAGCGTTTTCCGGATTTCTTGCCAGACATGGAACCCCGATCCGATTTCCCGAGGGCAAAATGACGAAGCCCCGCTATGTTGTCCACCTTGTTGGCCGCTGGGCGGCGGCTTGTCGAGCCTTCAGGAGAAATGATGCGGCGTCGCTACGAGGAGATGACAACGACGGAGATCAGCGCGACGGGCGCGGATCTGGCCGATGCCGTCGCCGTCGTGCCGATCGCGGCCATCGAGCAGCACGGGCCGCATCTGCCGCTGGGAACCGACGCCATGCTGGCGGACGCCATGGTGGAGGCGGTGATCGCGCGCCTGCCTGAGGACCGGCCGGTGACGTTCCTGCCGACGCTGCGGATCGGCAAATCGGCCGAACATGGCGGATTTGCCGGGACGCTCAGCCATGAATGGCACACCGCGACGACGGCGCTCATCGAGGTCGGTGCCGGGCTTGCTGCGGCCGGGTTCCGCCGGCTGGTGATCGTCAACGCCCATGGCGGCAACACGCCGGTGATGGATACCGCCGCGCTGGAGCTGCGCCGGCGCCACGGATTGCTGGTTGCCACCGCCTCGTGGCTGCGCTTCGGCTATCCGGCGGGGCTGCTGCCGGCGGAAGAAATCGCGTCCGGCATCCATGGCGGCGCGGTCGAGACGTCGCTGATGCTGCATTTTCGTCCAGACCTCGTGCGCCGGGATGCGATCGCCGCCTTCGATTCGCTGCAGGACAAGCTCGCAGGCACCGCGACTCATCTGCGGGCCCATGGCCGGATCGGCTTCGGCTGGATGGCCGGCGACCTGAACCCGGCCGGCGTGGTGGGCGACGCGCGACTGGCGACGGCGGAGATCGGCGCAGCCATCGCCGCCCACCAGGCCGAAGCCTTCACGCCCTTCCTGGACGACGTTCTCGCCTTCGATCTGGCGCGCCTCGCCTGATCGCGGCGTTCCGCAACCCCCAAAGGACACACCGGCACCCCTCGTGCATTCCTGCCTGACGGCGCCTATATCCTGCCCGACCCAAGACGGAGGCTTTCCATGTCCGATACGCCCAGCGCGACGCCCGACCAGATTCCCGTGACCGTCCTCACCGGCTATCTCGGCTCGGGCAAGACAACCCTTCTCAACCGCATCCTCTCGGAAGATCACGGGAAGCGCTATGCCGTCATCGTCAACGAGTTCGGCGAGATCGGCATCGACAACGACCTGATCGTGGAATCCGACGAGGAGATCTACGAGATGAACAACGGCTGCGTGTGCTGCACGGTGCGCGGCGATCTCGTGCGCGTCGTGGAAGGGCTGACCCGTCGCAAGGGCCGCTTCGATGCGATCATCGTGGAGACCACCGGCCTCGCCGATCCGGTGCCGGTGGCGCAGACCTTCTTCATGGACGAGGACGTGCGGTCGAAGACGCAGCTCGACGCGGTGATCGCGCTGGTCGATGCCAAGCACCTGCCGCTGCGGCTGAAGGATTCGCGCGAAGCCGAGGACCAGATCGCCTTCGCCGACGTCGTGCTCCTCAACAAGACCGATCTCGTCACGCCGGACGAACTGGCCGCCGTGGAAGCGACCGTGCGGGCGATTAACCCCTATGCCGTCATCCATCGCACGGAGCGCGCCGGCATCGACCTGAAGCGCGTGCTGGGGCAGGGGGCGTTCGACCTGAAGCGGGTGCTCGACGCCGATCCGGCGTTCCTGGAGGAAGCGAGCCATGCCCACGACCACGCCTGTGGTCCCGACTGCGACCATGATCACCACCACCATCATCATGACGACGGGCACGACCATGCCGGGCACGACCATGCGGGCCACGATCATGGCCATCGCCACCATGGCGAGGTCGCCGCGCTGCACGACGTGACCGTGACCTCGGTGTCGCTGCGCGGCGGCGCGCTGGATCCCAAGAAGTTCTTTCCCTGGATCCAGGCGCTCACCCAGGAGCAGGGCCCGAACATCCTGCGTCTCAAGGGCATCATCGCCTTCGAGGACGATCCGGAGCGCTACGTGATCCAGGGCGTCCACATGATCGTCGAGGGCGACCACCAGCGCCCCTGGCGCGAGGACGAGGCGCGGCAGAGCCGGCTGGTGTTCATCGGCCGCAATCTGGATGCCGACGAGCTGTCGGCCGAGTTCGAGGCGTGTGCCGCCCGCCAGCGGGCCGATGCCTGATGGCGTCCATTGCGTCCTATGATTTCGGCGAGTTCGTCGAAACGGCCGTGTTCCTGAAGGACCAGCCGGTCTTTGCGATCGCCGACGGAACGGTGCGGTTTCCAGCCGGCGGCGACCGCACCGTGGAAGCTCATGCCGGTGGCATCCTCACCGCACGGCTGGACCGCTATGCGCCGCGCCTCCTGACCGGGGGCGAGGACGGTCGGGTCGTCGCCATATCCGCCGACGCCACTACGCAGGAGATCGCCGATATCGGCCGCAAATGGATCGATGCGGTGGCCGGCGGGCCGAAGGACACCGTGGGCTTTGCGTCCGGCAAGACCGCCTATGTGCGGCTCGGCAGCGGCGAACTGAAGGAGACCCGGCACGAGCGCACCGTAGAGGACATCGCCTTCGCGCCCAAGGGTGTGCGCGCGGCGATCGCCCATTACGACGGTGCCTCGATGTTCTTTCCCGCCACCGGCGCAGCGCCATCCCTGCTGGACTGGAAGGGCGCGCATCTGGGCGTCGACTTCTCGCCGGACGGACGGTTCCTCGTCACCACCATGCAGGAGAACGCCCTGCATGGCTGGCGCGTCGAGGACGGCAAGCACATGCGGATGACCGGCTATCCGTCCAAGGTGAAGGACTGGTCGTGGTCGGCGAAGGGCAAGTTCCTGGCCACCTCGGGGGCGCCGGCGGCGATCTTGTGGCCGTTTTCCGGCAAGGACGGCCCGATGGGCAGGGCGCCGCTGGAACTGGGCACCCGCGGCGATACCATGGTGACCGCTGTCGCCTGCCACTCGGCCGAGGACATGATGGCGATCGGCTACGGCGACGGCATGGTGCTGGCCGTGCGCTTCGCCGATGCCAAGGAGGCGCTGCTGCGCCGCGGCGGCGCAAGCGCAGTCCGCACGCTGGCCTGGGACACCAAAGGCGAAAGGTTGGCCTTCGGCAGCGAAGGCGGCGAGGCCGGCATCATCGACATCGCGGGCTGAGCCCGGCAGGGATCTGCGGGCGCCATGCGCCGGCGCTCGCCTTGGCCGCTTCCGTCAGATCGCCTGTGGGTGGTCGCCGTCGGCCATGTCGTTGCTGATGTCTGCGGAGATCGTGCAGACGAGGCCTTCGGGGGCGTAGTTGATGGTCACCTGGCCGCCAAACTCGGCGGCCATGGCCTGTTCGATCAGGCGCGAGCCGAAGCCGCGTACCGACGGCTTTTCGACCGGCGGCCCGCCGGTTTCGCGCCAAGTGAAGGTCAGATGCTGCTGGCCCGACAGGTGGGCCAGTTCCCAGACGACCGTCACGCGGCCGACGTCATTGGACAGGGCGCCGTATTTGATCGCGTTGGTGGCGAGTTCGTGCAGTCCGAGCGCGAGGGCGAGGCTCTGGCGCGCCGTCAGCCTGAGATCGGGACCCGAAGCAAGGATGCGGCTGGAGTCGTCGGTGTAATGGGTCTTCAGCGAATTGGCGACGATGGCGGCGATCGGGGCCGAGGTCCAACTCGTCTGGGTCAGAATGTCGTGGGCATGGCCGAGCGCGATCAGCCGCGCAGAGAAGGCCGCCAGCCCGTCCTGCACGTTCGCCGCGCGGCGCAGCGTCTGATTGGCCAGCGCATTGACCATGGCCAGTGTGTTCTTGACCCGGTGCTGGAGTTCGCGCGTCAGCAGAAGCTGGCGTTCCTCGGCCTGCTTCTCGTCGGTGACGTCCCGCACGGCACCCACGAAGCGGGTGGTCGCGCCATTCTCGACGATGGTCTGGCCATTGGCCTTGACGTGGCGCGTGACCCCGTCCTCGTGGCCGATCGTGCGGTAGACGATATCGAAGATGCCGTCCGAATCCGGCTCGAGGACCTTGGCGACGGACGCGTCGACATGGTCCCGGTCGTCGGGATGCAGACCCTCGAGAAAGCTCGTCTCGTAGGTAACCGGGATGTCGGGTGAAATGCCGAAGATTGCCCGGCAGCGATTGTCCCAGATCAGCGTGCCGGAGCGAGTGTCGAAGTCGAAGGTGCCAATCTGCGCCGCCTCCTGGGCGAGCCGCAGGCGGGTCTCTGTCTCGATCAGCGTCTGCTCGGCGCGGCGGCGCTGGCTGAATGCCCAGGTCCGATTCAGTACTTCGCGGATGAAGGCGATTTCCTCGTCCGCCCACGGTCGCGGCTTGCTCGAATGCAGGTAAAGCAGAACCTTGACCGCGTTGTTCTCGATCACCGCGATATTGACCAACGAGCGCACCTGGATCCCGGCCCAGGCCGCGGCCTGTTCCTGCGTCGGCGAATAATCGGCGGTGTCCGCGATGACGACGATGCCGGTATGCAGTTCGTCGAGGAATTGCTGGCCGTATCTGGCAAGGGGATAGCGTCCCGACAGAGGCGTGGAGCGGCCGTCGTTCCACTCGCCCAGGATGCGGGCCGACATGTCCTGCGCATCGACCATGGCGTAGCCGACGCGGCAGACGCCCAGCGTCTCGCCGAGAATCTGGAGGGCCTTGTGCGTGGCGCTGCCGGCGCCTTCGCTGCGGGCGAGTTCGTCGCTCAGCCGCAGCAGCGTGGCCTGCCGGATTTCGCGCGCCCGTTCGATCGTGCGGTCGACGATCGCGCCGGGCAGCCGGACGGCGCGGCCTTCGGAATTGGAGAAGCAGCGCCCACGGGCGAAGATCCAGTGGACGTCGCCATTCTGGTCGACGGTCCGGTATTCCTCCGCCAGACACCCGCAGGTCTCGACCACGGCGGCGACGGCTGCCGAGACACGTTCGCGGTCGTCGGGATGAATGCCGGCGATGAAGTCGGCGATCGGCAGGCCTTTCTCGCCCTGTTCGGGGTCGAGACCATACATCCGGGTGAAG
Source organism: Aurantimonas sp. A2-1-M11 (assembly GCF_036549475.1). Lineage (NCBI taxonomy): Bacteria > Pseudomonadati > Pseudomonadota > Alphaproteobacteria > Hyphomicrobiales > Aurantimonadaceae > Aurantimonas > Aurantimonas sp. A2-1-M11. The sequence continues at coordinate 39,322 of NZ_JAZHLI010000005.1, forward strand.
CGCGAATCGGCGTAGACGACGTCGCCGACAATGTCCCAGTCCCAGGTTCCGACAAGGTCGGAGGCTTCGAGGGCGAGCCGCAGCCGCTCGCGGCTGGCTTCCAACTCGTCGCGTTCGGCGACCTCGCGCGTCTTGTCGCGCAGGATCTTCAAGAAGCCGGCGGGCTCGTCGTCGTCGCCCAGCAGCGGCATCATCTCGCCATTGGCGAAGAACCGCGTGCCATCGGCGCGCTGATGCCAGCGATTGTCATGCGCCTTGCCGCGTTCCAGCGAGAGACGCATTTCCTCTTCGGGAATGCCGGCCTCGATGTCTTCCGGCGTGAAGATCCTGGCGATCGGCTGGCCGATCATGTCCGCTGCGGTCCAGCCGAGCACCTTTTCCGCGGCGTCGTTCCAGGTGGAGACCCGGCCATCGAGGTCGGAGACGATGATGGCGTGGTCGACCGCGCTCTCGACGATCAGGCGATAGCGCGCTTCCGTGCTGTGCAGCGTCCGCTTGAGTGAGGCGATTTCCTCGCGGGCAGAGGCGAGTTCTTGGTCCTCGCCAGGATGGCGTTCCGCCATGCTCCGGCGAAGCCGTTCATTCTCTGCCAGGGCCGCGGTCAACCGATCTTCATCTGCGAATGCCATGCCGCTCCATCCGCACACCGGAGGCCGACGGAGGGAATGCTCCCTCGTCTGTTTCTCGTACGTTCCTGCGTATCGCATTTCCAGGGTAGTCGGACAAGCAACCAATTTTGACAAAGCGCTGCAATTTCACGACAATTTGCTGCTTCTTCGACGATTGTGCAGCGCGGTCAAGCGACTGCGCGCATGGCCTTCCGGCCTCTCGAATTCACTGCGCTCACGAGACGTCCTGCCGCCGTGACGGCCCCGGATGCGCCATGCAGATGACCGGCAACGAGTTCCAGCGCCAGGAAGCGGCGGGGCTCGAAGGGGCCGGGCATGGCCAGCATCGCCGTCGCGTCGGCCGAAAAGCCGAAACGGGCATAATATTCCGGATCGCCGACAAGCAGAATTGCCCGATGACCGAGCGTTGCGGCCTCGGCAATCGCGTGCCGCATCAGCGCGGCGCCGATGCCGGTCCCGGCCAGTTGCGGATCGACCGCCAGCGGGCCGAGAAGCAGCGCCGGGACGGGAGCACCGTCGCAGGTGCCGGCCAGGATGTCCCACAGCCTGACCGTGCCGATCAGCGCGCCGCCGGCGGTGGTGGCGGTGAAGGCCAGACCCTCGGCCGGCAGGCGGCCGCGGCGGATGGCTTCGGACGACTTGCGCTTGCGTCCTGGCCCCATGGCCCGGTCGAGCAGCGCCTCGCGGGCGCTCACCTGACCGGCGTGTTCGGCGCCGATGGCGAACAGCCGGGCGGCATCCTCGAAGGCAGCGGCGTGCGGAAATGCGGACATGAAGACCCCCACGAGACGAAAGGAGGCGAACGGGAGCGGAGCCGAAGATCGGGCGGCGCGGTGACAATCCCGGCGCCGCAGCGCCGGGTCAGCTTCGGAGTTCCAGGCTCCGTCGTCGGGTATGGGCTCTCACAACCGCCTCAGATCACGTAGGACCGCAACGGCTCGAAGCCGTTGAACGCCACCGAGGCGTAGGTGGTCGTGTAGGCGCCGGTGCCCTCGATCAGCACCTCGTCGCCGACCGTCAAAGCGAGCGGCAGCGGGTAGGGGGTCTTCTCGTACAGCACGTCCGCCGAGTCGCAGGTCGGGCCGGCGATCACGCAGGGCGCGGTCGCCCCGCCGTCATGCCGCGTCACGATCGGATAGCGGATCGCCTCGTCCATGGTCTCGGCCAGGCCCCCGAACTTGCCGATGTCGAGATAGACCCAGCGGTTGGCATCCGTATCGGACTTCCTGGAGACCAGAACGACCTCGGCCTTTACGACGCCCGCGTCGCCGACCATGCCGCGGCCGGGCTCGATGATCGTCTCCGGCAGACGATTGCCGAAGTGCTTGCGCAGGCTCGCGAAGATGGCGCGGCCATATTCGGCGGCCGCCGGAACGTCCTTGAGATAGCGCGTCGGAAAGCCGCCACCCATGTTGACCAGCGTCAGCACGATGCCCTTCTCGGCCAGTGCCTCGAAGACGAAGCGCGCATCGGCGATCGCCGCATCCCAGGCGCCGGTGTCGGTCTGCTGGGAGCCGACGTGGAAGGAGACGCCGGTGGCCACGAGACCGAGGGCGGTGGCGTGGACGAGCACGTCGATCGCCATGGCGGGCACGCAGCCGAACTTGCGCGACAGCGGCCATTCGGCGCCCTCGCCATCCGTCAGGACGCGGCAGAACACACGGGCGCCGGGCGCGGCGCGGGCAACCTTCTCGACTTCCTCGACGCAGTCGACGGCGAACAGCGATACGCCGAGCGCGTGGGCGCGGGCGATGTCGCGCTCCTTCTTGATCGTGTTGCCATAGGAGATGCGCCGCGGCGTGGCGCCGGCTTCCAGCGCCATCTCGATCTCCGCGACCGAGGCGCAGTCGAAGTTCGAGCCGAGGCCGGCCAGGAGCTTCAGCACTTCCGGAGCCGGGTTGGCCTTCACTGCGTAGAAGATTGCCGAATCCGGCAGCGCCTTGCGGAAGGCGTTGAAGTTGTCCTCGACGATGTCGAGATCGACGATCAGGCAGGGACCGTCCGGGCGTCGGGTGGCGAGGAAATCGAGGATGCGCTGCGTGGCCATTGGGTCTCTCCCAGGGTCCCGGCCTTCAATGACCGGGCAATCGATGGTGTGCGCAAGCACGAGCCCGCGCTGGCCGCCGAAAAGGCTGCCGCAGCGGTCCCTTGCGAGACGCGACGATGACCGGCTGGACGCGCTACGCGCCGCGACCGGGTAAAGTCTGCCATGGATTGGAGGGCTTGGACCCGCCGCACTTCAGGCAATGATGGTGTGCCTCTTCAGTTTTCCCGGTGGTGGAGACCAGGAGAGACCAGAAAGGCCCGGACCGTCGTTGCTTCAAGGCGTCCACGATTTCGCCAGCAGCGAAACCGACTGGATCTTCAGATCCAGGTACCGTCCCGGCAACCCTCGCATTCGAGGACCGGGGGACGCCCACAGGCACGTGCGACTTGGGGCAAGCGCAGAACTATGCTTCGGATTCGTCATATGCAAGAGGAAAAACGGCTGCAGTTGATTTTTGATCGCGTCCGATCAAGGAAGGGTGCCGGCCGCCGTTCGGCAGCAGCGATGCCAAGCCTGGAGAAGGTGCACCATGGATACTCTGACGCGGATGCGCGCCTTCATATCGGTCGTCGAAAATGAGGGGTTCTCGGCGGCGGCGCGCAAGACCGGGCGCTCCAAGGCGCTCCTGTCGAAATATGTCCGCGAACTGGAAGACGAGCTCGGCGCGCTGCTGATCAACCGCACGACGCGGCAGATCGCGCTGACCGCGGCCGGAGAGGTCTATCTGTCGCGCGCCTCGGCCATCCTGTCGGATCTCGAAAGCCTGAACGAGGAAGCCCGCGAGGCGACCGGCGAGGCGAAGGGCACGATCCGGGTTTCGGCAGCTCGCACCTTCGGCGACGCCGAACTCGGGCTCAGCCTCGTCGATTTCGCCAAGGAGCACCCGGACATCGGGCTCGACATCCATCTGGACGACAGCTTCGTCAACCTGGTGGAGGAGGGCTTCGACGTCGCGATCCGCATGACCCGCCTGGCCGATTCGGCGATGATCGCCCGCCGGCTGGCCTCGCTCGACTTCGCCATCGTGGCGAGCCCCGAATTGCTGCAGCGGCTGGGCCGCCCCAACCATCCCTCGCAGATCGCTGGCTATCCGGCCGTGATCGATTCCAATTCGCGGATGTTCTCCAACTGGATCTTCCGCGATCCGCAGACCAAGGAGACGATCCCGGTGACGGTCTCCGGTCAGTTCACCGCCAACAGCCCGGTGACGGTGCGGGCGGCCGCGATCGCGGGGCTCGGCTTGGCGCTCAGCCCGACCTTCGTCGTGCGGCGGGATCTGGAAAGCGGAAAACTGGTGACGGTGCTTGACGACTACATGCCGAGCGAGGCCGGCATCTACGCCGTCTTCCCGCATCGCCGCCACCTGCCGGCGCGGGTCCGGCTGTTCGTCGACTATCTCGCCAACTGGTTCAAGAAGTGCGATTCCCGCCGCGCCGAGGGCATCCGGTGCGACGAGCGTGTGTGAGGTTTTCGCCGGCGGAGCCATCGTCGCGCACACGGTGTCGGGTGGTCGGCTTTACCGATGATTCAGCGATGACGGCGTAGTCTCGCCGTCATGCGTCACCGAGCCTTCCTCGCCGCTTTCGCGGCTGTCGTCATCATCGCCCTGTCGTCGCCCGCCTTCGCCATGGCGGCCGGCGGCAGCGCTGCCCGCGACATCAGTTTCGCGGCCGAGCACGACCCTGGCACGATCGTCATCCACACCGGCGAGCGCAAGCTCTACCTCCTGACCGGCGGCGGCCGGGCGCTGGTGTACGACATCGCCGTCGGCAAGCCGAGCGAGCAATGGTTCGGCAAGAGCTGGGTGTCGAAGAAGCGCGAGCATCCGACCTGGACGCCGACGCCCTCGATGCGCCAGAAGAATCCGCGGCTGCCACAGTCGATCGGGCCCGGCCCGAAGAACCCCCTCGGCGAACGCGCCATCAATCTGGGCTGGGGCGCCTATCGGATCCACGGCACGAACTCCCCCAATTCGATCGGTCGCGCCGCGTCGTCGGGCTGCTTCCGGATGCGCAATGCGGACGTCAAGGATCTGTTCGAACGCGTCCATGTGGGCGCGCAGGTGATGGTCCTGCGCTGAGGCCACAGGCCTCACGAAAGCCGGTTGTTTCAAATTTCGGCCATGCTTGTCCTGTTCTGGTTGACGGGACTTCACGGGGGATGGCGATGATTGACCGAGGCTTGGCCGCTGCGCTGGCAGTGATGGCCGCCACACTGGCACCGGGGGCTGCGGCAGCCCATCCGCATGTGTTCGCCGAGGCCAAGGTCGAGATCGTCGGTGCGCCCGATGGTCAACTGGCCGCAATTCGCAATATCTGGCGCATGGACGAGCTGTTCTCGTCGTCCGTGCTCGTCGATTTCGACGCCAACGCCAATGGCCAGCTCGACGATTCCGAGCTCGTGGAAGTCGGTTCGGTCGTCAGGGAATCGATTGCCGAGTGGAATTTCTACACCTTCGTCCAGGCCGACGGAAAGACGGTGGAAATGTCGCCGCCGAACGAGATCCGCACCCTGTGGGAGAACGGCCAGCTGCTGATGTTCTTCGAGATGCCGGCCGGCGAAGCGGTCGATCTCGCCCGGTCCAAGCTCACGGTTTCCAATTTCGACGAGACCTTCTTCGTCGCCTTCATCTTCGAGAGTCAGGCGGATTTCCTGATGATCGACATGCCGGACACCTGCGCGAAAAACCTGGTGGTGCCGGATGAGGACGAGGCGGCCAAGCAGTGGATGGATTCGGTCGCCGGCCTCGGCCCCGACGAGACGATCCCGGACGACGGCGTGAATTATTCCCAGGCTCTGGCAACGCGGGTGGAGGTGTCGTGCGCAGCCGCCAGCTGATCCTTGCAGCGATCCTCCTCGCCGCCATGGCGGTTGAGCCGGCGCTGGCCAAATCCTCGCTCGGAATCGGCAGCGCTGAGGTGACTGCGCAGCCCTCGGGTGGTTTTCTTGGCGCCCTGTTCATCGAGATCGCGGTCTATCAGCGCCAGTTCTTCACCTCGCTCCGGCAGGCGCTGGTCGCGCTGAAGAGCGATGGCGCTGCGCTGCCCTTCCTCGTCGGATTGTCCTTCGTCTACGGCGTCTTCCATGCTGCGGGACCGGGCCACGGCAAGGCGGTGATCTCCGCCTACATGCTGGCCAACGAAGTGCAGCTGCGCCGGGGCATCGTCCTGTCCTTTGCGTCATCTCTGGTGCAGGCGCTGTCGGCGATCGTCGTCGTCGGGGCAGGCTGGTATCTGCTGCGCGGCACAGCGGTCTCGATGACCGACGCGACCGATGTTCTGGAGATTGCCTCCTATGGGCTGATCGCCGGGTTCGGGGCCTGGCTCCTCGTCCGCAAGCTGGTCCGGCTCGCGCGGGGGATGCGGCCCTTCGGTGGCGGCCTCGCTTTCGCACCGGCGGCCCGGTTCGGATCCGCCGGACGCGGCGCCACCGCCGGCGGCCTCGCCTTTGCGTCGCCGGATCGGGCCGAAGCCTATGCGAAGCCGCTGATGCGGCCCGCATCGGGAGGGTTCGCGGCGGAGGTCTGCACGGATGATGCGGAAAGCTGCGGTTGCGGGCGTTCCCACATGCCAGACCCGCAGGCGCTGAGCGAGCGAATGACATTCGGCTCCGCCGTGTCGGCGGTCGTCGCGGTGGGCCTGCGGCCGTGTTCGGGCGCGATCGTCGTCCTGACCTTCGCACTGGTCAACGGGCTGTATCTCGGCGGTATCCTGTCGGTCTTCGCCATGGCGCTCGGCACCGCGATCACCGTTTCCGCCATCGCCTGCCTTGCGGTCTTCGCCAAGGGCACGGCGCTGCGCCTTGGCGGGGGCGGCTCGCGCGGCCGCCTGATCGGCGCCGGCCTCGAAATCGCCGGTGCGCTGTTCCTGATGGTGGTCGGGCTGCTGCTGCTCGGCGGCGCACTGCAGACCGTCTAAGCCTGGCCGTTTGACAGGTCGGGCGACGCCTCTCTCCGCCTCGCCAGAGCCTGCAGGCGCGGCCTGATGCGCAGGAACTGCCGATACAGCCGCTCGAGCGCCCACAGGACGAACCGGTTGCGGGCGGCCAGTCCCAATGGCCGCAGGCGGGGGATCGCCCGCCACATGGCGGCGAAGGCGGCTGCGCCCGAGAGCACGTGGCCGTCCTCGCGGGCATGGAACCGCGCCAGCAGCGCGCCGCGGTCGATCGGGCAATCGGCGCCCTCGGAATCGACATCCACGAACCGGATCGCCTGCGCCGTGTCGAGCCGCTGCATCAGCGCGATCTCGCGGCGACAGAGCGGACAACCGCCATCGTACCAGACGGTCAGGTCGCTCATCGGGCCGCAGCGCTGCGCTGCGCCGCATGGGCCCGGCAGGCGTCGCCGAACGCCCTGAATATTGCGCCGGATGTCGCGTCGGTTTCGGCCCAGTATTCGGGGTGCCACTGGACGCCGAGCGCGAAGGCCTTGGCACCCTCGACCGACACCGCCTCGATGGTGCCGTCCGCCGCGCTCGCCTCGACGACCAGACCCTCCGCCAGTCGGTCGATCGCCTGGCGATGCAGCGAGTTCACCTGGATCTCGTCGTTGCCTACGATCCCGGCAAGCACGCCGCCTGGCGCCACCCTCACGGCGTGGCGCGTGGCGTAGCGCTCCCCCTGGTCCTTGTTGGGCGTCGCCCGATGATCCATGCGGCCGTCCATCTCCTGGACCTCCGTCGCCAGCGTGCCGCCCAGCGCGACATTCAGCTCCTGATGGCCGCGGCACACACACAGCATCGGCACGCCCGCCGCGAGGGCGCCGCGGATCATCGCCTCGGTCAGCCGGTCGCGATCAGGGTCGAAGGGCTCATGGGCCCGGCTCGGCGGCACGCCGTAGCGGTCGGGATGCACGTTCGACGCCGAACCGGTCATCAGCAGGCCATCGACGCGGCCGAGAAGCGCGTCGATGTCGAATTCCATCGAGAGCGCCGGGATGATCACCGGCGTCGCGCCCGCGACCCGGATCAGGGCCTTGAGATAGGTGTCCGGCGTCGCGTGCCAGTCGTAGTTCTCGAAACTGCGGACGTCGGCGGGCACGGCGACGAGGGGGGAGGCGGTCATGGATGGCCTTCGGCTGCGAGGTTTCCCGCCAGATAGGGTGGGAACGCGTGATTGTCGAATGGCCGCGCCGTCGCAGGGCGCCAAGCGCTGAGGGCTCGGATCCTGCGGCGGCAGCACCGGTTCTTTCGCTCTTCCTTGCAGTAAGATAATCAGTAAATATCGAGAAAAATGGTGTCTATGGGCATCTCGACTTGGGATTTTTCCGAATTATTCCGCGTGCGAACAATAAGGAGAGGATACGAATGGACCGCCGATCATTCATCAAGCAGGCTGGCGGCGCCGGCCTTGGCGCAGCCGCAGCGTCGACGCTCGCGGCACCGGCCATTGCCCAGGAAAGCCCGCAGCTCACCTGGCGCTGCACCTCGTCCTTCCCCAAGTCGCTCGATACGATCTACGGCGCCGCCGAAACCATGGCGCGCTCCATCAAGGGGGCATCCGACGGCAAGTTCGACGTGCAGGTCTTCGCATCGGGCGAGATCGTGCCCGGACTGCAGGCGGCGGACGCCGCCGCCTCCGGCACCACCGAGATGTGCCACACGGCGTCCTATTATTACTGGGGCAAGAACCCGGTCTACGCGCTGGCGACCGCGGTGCCCTTCGGCCTCAACGCCCGCCAGACCAACGCCTGGCTCTATTACGGCGACGGCAACCGGCTGATGAACGAATTCTTCGAGACCGAGGGGCTGTACGGACTGCCCTGCGGCAATACGGGCGTCCAGATGGGCGGCTGGTACCGCAAGGAGATCAACACGCTCGACGATCTCAAGGGCATGAAGATGCGGATCGGCGGCATGGGTGGCAAGATCATCGAGAAGCTCGGGGTGGTGCCCCAGCAGATCGCCGCCGGAGACATCTACCCATCGCTGGAAAAGGGCGTCATCGACGCGGCCGAATGGATCGGCCCCTATGACGACGAGAAGCTCGGTTTCGTGAAGGTCGCGCCTTTCTACTATTATCCCGGCTGGTGGGAAGGCGGGCCAGCGCTGCACACCATGATTAACCTGGAAAAGTGGAACGGTCTGCCCAAACACTATCAGGAGATCGTGCGCGCCGCATGCCAGGCGGCCAATTGCGACATGACGGCCTCCTACGACTACAAGAATCCGGCGGCGATCAAGAGCCTGGTGCAGCAGGGCGCGCAGCTGCGTCCGTTCAGCCAGGAAATCCTGCAGGCGGCCTATAACGCGTCCAAGGAGACCTATGCCGAGATTTCCGCCGAGAACCCGAAGTTCAAGGAGATCTACGAGAACCAGTTGGCCTTCAAGAAGGATGCCTTCCTCTGGGCCCAGCTCAGCGAATACACATTCGACACCTTCATGATGATCCAGCAGCGCAACGGCACGATGTAGCGTCAGGCGTTCCGACAGCAGCGGGCCCGGGGGGACAGCCGGGCCTGCCTCCATTGTGGCAGGGACGTACCGGAAGCAGACAGTCGGCGCGCACGAGGCAGCCGCTGGAAATCGGCGGGCGAGAACGCCATGTCTGGGCAAGGCGCGGGCTGGTCCTTGGCGGATCGCCGGCGCGCCATCTTGTGACCGGCGACAGGTGATGCGTGCCGCAACGACCCATGCGGCCGCCGCCGGTGCCGGCTCGTCCAGACAACGGAGCGGCTCCGTGAGCGCGCAGATACCCTTCGACAACAGCTATGCACGGCTGCCCGCCGGCTTCTTTGCGCAGGTCGCGCCGGCGATCGTCGATGAGCCGGAACTCATCAAGGTCAATCGCGCCCTCGCTGCGGACCTCGGCATCGACGCCGACATGCTGGAGAGCCCCGAGGGGGTCGAGATGCTGGCCGGCAAGCGGCTTCCCGAGGGGGCGGAGCCGATTGCCATGGCCTATGCCGGGCATCAGTTCGGCCATTTCGTGCCGCAGTTGGGCGATGGTCGGGCGATCCTGCTCGGGGAAGTGGTGGATCGGGCCGGTCGCCGGCGTGACCTGCAGCTGAAGGGCGCAGGACGAACGCCGTTTTCGCGCGGCGGCGACGGGCGTGCGGCGCTCGGTCCGGTGATGCGGGAATACATCGTGAGCGAAGCCATGGCGGCGCTCGGCGTTCCGACGACGCGGGCGCTTGCCGCGGTCACGACCGGCGAGGCCGTCTACCGGGACACGCTCCTGCCCGGCGCGGTCCTGACCCGGGTGGCGTCGAGCCACATCCGCGTCGGCACCTTCCAGTATTTCGCGGCGCAGGGCGACGAGGCGGCCTTGCGAGCACTGAGCGCCCATGCGATCGCCCGCCACTATCCCGACGCGGCCGCGGCCGACAATCCGTATCTTGCCCTGATCGGGGGCGTCGTCGCCCGCCAGGCCGAACTGGTGGCGCGCTGGCTCAATCTCGGCTTCATCCATGGCGTGATGAACACCGACAACATGGCGATCTCCGGCGAGACCATCGATTACGGCCCCTGCGCCTTTCTCGACGCCTATCACCCCTCCACCGTGTTCAGCGCCATCGACCGGCAGGGACGCTACGCCTATGCCAACCAGCCGGGCATCGCCCTGTGGAACCTGACGCGTCTGGCGGAGACGCTGCTGACGCTGATCGACTCTGACGAGGAGGCGGCGATCGCCAAGGCGCGAGAAGCCCTGTCCGGCTTCTCCGACCGGTTCAATGCTGCCTATCTCGCGGGTCTGCGGGCGAAGCTCGGGCTGGCAGAGGCGCGCGACGGGGACCTGGAATTGGCGCAGGACCTCCTGGACCGGATGGCCGCCCAATCGGCGGACTTCACCCTGACCTTCCGGCGTCTTTGCGACGCCGCAGACGGTGAGGCCGGGGACGCAAAAGTACGCAGCCTTTTCGCCGATCCGTCCGCCTTCGACGCATGGGCTCAGCGCTGGCGCGCCCGGCTGGCCGAGGAGGGAGAGCCTGCCGGGGAACGGAGCGCCGCCATGCGCCGGGTCAACCCAGCCTTCATCCCCCGCAACCACCGGGTGGAGGCGGCGATCGTCGCGGCGGTCGAGCATCAGGATTTCGCGCCTTTCGAGGCGTTGCTGGCGGTGCTGGCCCGCCCCTATGACGACCAGCCCGAACACGCCGCCTTCGCCGACGCGCCGCGCGCCGAGGAGCGGGTCACGCAGACATTCTGCGGCACCTGACTCCGGCTTTCGCCCAATGGCTGCCCTGTGCTAGCGCCGGTGCGGCGGTCCGGAAGGCCGGCTGCCCGAACGAAGAGTGACGCATGATCCCCTGGGAACATCTCGATACGGCCGAAGTGCCGGGCGGCGGCGAACTGAAGCTGTCGCGCCGTGGCGCCGAATACTCCATCATGGCCGGTACGATCGAGCTGATGAACAGCCGGCTCAGCGGGTCGGAGGAAGCGCTGGCAAGCCTGGCGCAGGAGCGGATCGCCGACCGGCCCGAAGCGCATGTGCTGGTGGGTGGGCTCGGCATGGGGTTCACCCTGCGCGCGGCGCTGGCCATCGCGGGGCCGAAGGTTCGCGTGACGGTTTCAGAGCTGGTGCCGGCGGTGGTCGAATGGGCGCGCGGTCCGATGGCCGAACTGTTTGCCGGCTGCCTGGACGATCCGCGGGTGTCGATCGCACACGGCGACATCGGCGAGCAGGTTGCAGCGCGGCAGGGAGCATTTGATGCCATTCTCCTCGACGTGGACAATGGTCCGGAAGGGCTGACGCGCCGGGAGAACGACCGGCTCTACGACGTGAAGGGGCTGGCGCAGACCTATGCGGCCCTGCGGCCCGGTGGCGTTCTGGCGGTCTGGTCGTCGGCCCCGGACAGCCGCTTCACCACGCGGCTGCAGCGGACCGGCTTTGCGGTCGAGGAGGTGAAGGTGCGGGCACGGCAGAAGAAGCGCGGCGCCCGCCACGTCATCTGGCTTGCCACCCGCTCCTGATCGCCCGGATATCGGGTGTCCGCGGGAGGGAACGGTGCTGCAGATGATGCATTCGCAAAGGACCGAGCTTTCCATTCCCGACACTGCCTGACGAGAGACCGCTCGCCGCCATGCCGCCAGCCTCCCGATCACCCGTGCATCTGACCAAGGCCGAAGCGCGGCGCATCTGGCTGCGCGCCCAGCGGCTCGACGCGGCTGCGCCCTTCGGCGGCGGACCGGAGGCGACGTGCGCCGCGGTCGAGCATCTGGGCTATGTGCAGATCGACACGATCCATGTGATCGAGCGCTGCCACCACCATATCCTCTGGAGCCGGATCCCCGATTATCGGCGAACCGACCTGCACCAGGCGCAGAGCGTCGACAGACGCGTCTTCGAATACTGGACGCATGCGCTGGCTTATGTGCCGACCCGCGACATCCGTTTCTTCCTGCCCGAGATGAAGCGCCACCGGGAGGCACCTGCGCGTTGGTTCGACCGGGTCACCGCCGCCGACCTGAAGAAGGTCCTCACCCTCATCCGCGAGGAAGGCCCGCTGTCGATCCGCGACATCGAGGACGACGTGCTGGTCGAGAAGGATCACGCATGGGCAAGTCGCAAGCCATCGAAGCGGGCGCTGCAACTGGCCTTTTATACCGGCGCCCTGACGGTCAGCGAGCGCACTGGCATGCTGAAGAGCTACGAGCTGATGGACCGGCATTTCGGCTGGGAGCGTCGGCCGCGCCCGGCCAGCGAGCGGCAGGTCGCCCACTACATGCTGGACCGGTCGTTGCGGGCGCAGGGGCTGGTCAGCCTGGATTCGATCTGTCATCTCGCCGCGGCCCGCAAGCCGGCGCTCCGCGAGCTGATCGAGGCAAGGGTTCGGGGCAAGCGCCTGGTGCCGGTGGCGGTCGAGGATGCCGGCAAGGTCGAGCACTGGGCCGAGCCGCAGGTGCTGGACGCGATTCCCCAGGCGGACGCGCCGATCGTCCACGTGCTGTCGCCCTTCGACCCGCTGATCATCCAGCGCCGGCGCCTCGCGTTGTTCTTCGACTACGAGCACCGCTTCGAGGCCTACGTTCCGAAGGACAAGCGAATCCTGGGCTATTTCGCCCTGCCGGTGCTCGTCGGCGATCGCATCGTTGCCGCCATCGACCTGAAGACCGACCGCACGGCCGGCAAGCTCGTCACCCAGCAGTGGACCTGGGCGGGCGAGGGCGAAGCATCGCGTCACAAGCAGCCGGTGGAAGAGGCACTGCATCGCTTCGAGGCGTTCCAGCTGCAGCGCTGAGGACCGACCATCCGTGCGCAGGTGGCGACGCGGCCGGATGGCCGTTACGATCCGCTTGCCTTTTGAACTCCGATGCTTACGATCCCGCGCACTTGCCGACGGGAGGACCTGGTCGGCGCAAAAACACGCCGCCCGCGAGGCGGCGCCTTGCATTCGGGGAGGCATCTCATGGACAGACGCAAATTCATCGGCGGCGCGGCCAAAGGCGCGATCGGCGCCGGTGCCGTCGGCCTCGGCGCCACCAGCCTCGCTGCACCGGCGATCGCCCAGGAGCGCCCGAGAATCCAGTGGCGCATGACCTCGTCATTCCCGAAGTCGCTGGACACGCTCTACGGGGCCGCCGAGGCGCTGGCCAACCATGTGCGCGAGATCAGCGACGGACAGTTCGACATCCAGCTGTTCGCCGCCGGCGAGATCGTGCCGGGCGGCCAGGTGCTCGACGCGGTGCAGGGCGGCACGGTCGAGCTCGGCCATACGGCCTCCTACTATTATGTCGGCAAGGACCCCGCCTTCGCCTTCGGCACGGCCGTGCCGTTCGGGCTGAACGCGCGCCAGCAGAACGCCTGGTTCTACGAGGGCGGTGGCACCGAGCTCCTGAACGAATTCTACGCCAAGAGCGGTATCCACGCGATGCCGGCCGGCAATACCGGCGCGCAGATGGGTGGCTGGTACCGCAAGGAAATCAACACGCCCGACGACCTGAAGGGCCTGAAGCTGCGCATCGCAGGCCTGGCCGGCCGCGTCGTCGAGAAGCTCGGCGTCGTGCCCCAGCAGATCGCGGCGGGCGACATCTATGCCGCGTTGGAGCGGGGCACGCTCGACGCGGTCGAGTTCGTCGGACCGTATGACGACGAGAAGCTCGGCTTCTTCCGGGTCGCGCCGTATTACTACTATCCGGCGTGGTGGGAAGGCGGCGCGGCGCTGCACCTGATGGTCAACGCCGACAAGTGGAACAGCCTGCCGGACAGCTACAAGGCGATGCTGAACGCCGCCAGCCGTGCGGTGAACTGTTCGATGCTGGCCAGCTACGACTACCGCAATCCCCTGGCCCTGAAGCGGCTCGCCGAAGGCGGCGCGCAGCTTCGTCCGTTCAGCCAGGAGATCATGCAGGCGAGCTTCGCGGCGGCGCAGGAACTGCATCAGGAGATCTCGGCCGACAACGAGGACTATCGCAAGCTTCTGGAGAGCCAGAATGCCTTCAAGCGCGATGCCTATCTCTGGGCGCAGATCTCCGAATACACCTTCGACACCTTCATGATGGTCAAGCAGCGCGAAGGCGCTCTCTGATCGGAAGGTTGCGCGCTGCCTGCCCAGGCCGCGCGGTTTGCAGGTTTTGATCGTCGGCCGGCCGCGGCACATGCTGCGGCCGGCCGACGATCGAATGTGATGTTCCGCCGGTCCGCGCCGGCGGAACTGCTGTGCTGGCACTGACGGCGGATCGCGCTGGCCAGGGGCCAGACGTTCGTACCCCAGCGCCGGGCGCTCGCTCCCGTGACGCATTCAGAGGTCTTGTTCAGCATGGATCGCCGTAAGTTCATCAGGAATACCACCGTCGGTGCCCTCGGCGTTGCCGGCGCCGGCACGCTCGCCGCCCCTGCCATCGCCCAGTCGATGCCGAAGGTGCAGTGGCGCTGCACCTCGTCCTTCCCCAAATCGCTCGACACGATCTACGGCGGCGCCGAGGACATGGCGAAGTTCGTGCGCGAGGCGACGGACGGCAATTTCGACATCCAGGTCTTCGCCGCCGGCGAACTCGTGCCGGGTCTGCAGGCGGCCGACGCGGTGACCGACGGCACCGTCCAGATGTGCCACACCGCGTCCTACTATTACGTTGGCAAGAACCCGACCTATGCGCTCGGCGCCACCGTGCCCTTCACGCTGAATGCGCGCGGCCTGCATGCCTGGCTGTACTATGGCGGCGGGATCGACCTCCTGAACGGGTTCTTCAACACCGAAGGCCTGCAGTATCTGCCGGGCGGCAACACCGGCACCCAGATGGGCGGCTGGTTCCGCAAGGAGATCAACACGGTCCAGGACCTCGACGGCCTGAAGATGCGCATTGCGGGTCTTGCCGGCCAGGCGCTGCAGAAGCTCGGCGTGGTGCCGCAGCAGATCGCCGGCGGCGACATCTATCCGTCGCTGGAAAAGGGCGTGATCGACGCGGCCGAATGGATCGGACCCTATGACGACGAGAAGCTCGGCTTCTACAAGGTCGCGCCGTTCTACTATTATCCCGGCTGGTGGGAGGGCAGCCTGGCGCTGTGCTTCTTCACCAACAAGGCCGAGTACGACCAGTTGCCGGATGCGTACAAGAGCCTGCTTGCGACGGCATCGCGCGCCGTCACGCTCGAGATGCTGGCGGAGTACGACTTCAAGAACCCGACTGCGCTGAAAACGCTGGTCCAGAGCGGCGCGCAGCTGCGCCCGTTCAGCCAGGAGATCATGCAGGCGAGCTTCGACGCCACGCAGGAGGTCTATGCCGAGATCAACGGCAGCAACCCGGCCTTCAAGAAGATCTACGATTCGATGGTTGCATATCGCAACGATACTTATCTGTGGCAGCAGGTCGCGGAATACACCTTCGACACCTTCATGATGATCAAGCAGCGCGAAGGCGCGCTGGTGCCGCAGGGCAACTGATCGGCATCCTGACGCACGATCGACGGGCCCGGTGCGGAGACGCTCCGGGCCCTTTTCTTTCCGAATGATTAAGCCGAGCGGTGTGTGTTAACCGCGTGTTAACCATGTCGGCATGATGATCGCCTTGCGTTTCGCTACGAGGCTTTCCCCATGATCCCTGTCATCTCCATCGGCTCACTCAAGACGTCCGGTACCTCCACTCTTGCCATGACACTGGCCGGTGTCGCCGCAGCCGCGGAGATCCCCGTCGTGGTCATCGATGCGGCCCGCGACGGCGACCTCGCCGCCTGGGCACAGGCCGGCCTGCCAGCGAAGGTGACGGTGGAGCGGACCAACGATCCGGTCGTCATCGAGCAGCTGGTGCGCGCGGCGCGCCGTCGCGGCGATGCGGCGATCATCGATGCGGGCGACGAGGCGGAGATGATCGGCCTTTGTGCCCGGCTCGCCGACCATGCGCTGATACCGGTGCGCTTTTCGCCGCTGTCGGCCTATTCGGCGCTGCTGACCGACCAGTTGCTGACCGCGGACACCGGCACCGGCCGCAAGGGTCGCGACCGCTGCTTCGTGGCGAGTGCCGTGACGGCGATCCCGAGCCGCGTGGCACGCAGCGTCGAGGCGATCATCGGCACCAGCGAAACCCGCCGCCTGCGGATCGGTCTCGTCCAGCGCGCCGCCTACGAGGCGCCGTTCCTGCATGGCGGCACGATCTTCACGCTGCCGGACGAAGTGGCGCCGGGCCTCGACCGCGCCCGTGCCGAGGCCGCGTCGCTGGCCTACGAGATCGGCATTCTGGGCCGCGTCGCGGATCTGCCGGAAGCCCCGGCCGCCGAAGCCGACATGCGCGACGCCGCCTGAGGGCAACTCGCAACCCTGCCACCGGAGCAGAAGGCCCCGGCGTTTCAGCGCGCGGGGCCTTTCGGCGTGAGCGGCAGGATAGCGGTCAGCCGCCGGCCGGCACGAGGATCAGCACATGCAGATCCTCGCGCGGCGTGTAGTCGCGCTTGCGGACCTCGAAGCGCGTCGGGGCGATCTTCTTCACGCCGCTGGCACAGAAGCTGACGAGGTTTTCCGGCGCGCCCTTGTCGATCACCATGTTGAAGTCGCCGATGGGCTTTGCCCAATTGCCGCCGGTGACGAGGATGTAGTCGATCCACCGTTCCTGGAAGGGCAGGGTGTCCGGCCCGGCTGCCCGCGTGCGCCGCTCGACGGTCGCCATGAAATCGTCCTCGATGCAGTAGCGCTGACGCATGCGGGCAAGCTCATCCGGGTCGGCCCAGGACTGGCCAAGCATGGTGCCAACGCTGCCGCCGACCGAAGGCGCATAGTCGTGCTCGACGATGGTGGTGCCCGGGGCGAAGGTCTGGTTCCAGTGATAGGTGGCGCGAAGCGACCAGTCGGGCACGAGATGCGTTTCCCAGCCCTGACCGGCGTCGTAGCTTTCCTCGACCGCGATGCCGCCGTCGAGGACGGTCTTTCGGTCCTCCGGCGGCAGGGCATCGAGGGCCCGTCGCGCGGCGTCCGCCTGGGGCGCGAAGGGCAGGCGCAGGCGCTGCATGGTCGCCGTCACGTCGCGGTCGTCGACCAGCACCTTCTGCTCGAGGTCCATCGTCACCGCTGCGCCGTCGACCCTGGTGGAAAAGGCCAGCGGGTTGTCGGGGTCGCCGGAGGGAATGGCGACGTCCCCGCCATAGGGATTGATCCGGATGTCGGGCATCGGGAATGCGACGATGGTGCTCACCGGGTCGCTGCCGGCGTTGACGAATTCGTAGCGGACGGACACGCGGTCTTGAGAAAGGAACAGCTCCTCGCGCCGCATCTCGATGGCATCGGTGGCCTGGAAGACGAGCCCGCCCGCCGCGAGATTGGCGGTGGTGTCGTTGGCCGTGGCGCCGCCCATCAAGGCCAGGGTGACGAGGGCAGCTGCCGCCGCGGTCCGGTATCGAAATCTCGCCACGTGCCTGTCCCCTGGTCCGTCGTCGGAAACGGAGACTAACGCGTTCCCGAAGCAGCCGGTAGCCGCCTGGGGCGGCGCGCGAGGAGAATCTCCGCGCGCCGCCGGCCTACTGGATCGTGGGTGGCTGCGACAGGTCGACAGGCGCAGGCTGGCCCGCCGGAGCGGGGGGTGACGCGGGCTCTGCCGCCGGGTTTGCGGGCGCCGCGCCGGTGGCGGGCGCCTGACCGCCGGGGGCGGCGTTGAAGTCGAGCGGCGGCAGGCCGAAGGCCGGCTGCGCGGCGGAAGGCGGCTGGCCCGGCGTCGTTGTGTTTGAAGGCGCCGGAGCCGGCTGGCCGCCCGCCGGTGCGCCGGGTTCGCCGATCGGGGGCAAGCCCAGCGGCGGCAGCCCAAGCGGATTGTTCTGCTGGCCGGTGCCCGACGCACCGCCGAGCGGCGGCAGGCCGAGGCCACCGTCGAAGGACGGCATCTGCAACCGGATCTCGGACGGATCCATCTGCGGCACCTCGGTCTTGTAGCGCATCACCATCTGCGGGAACATGATCGTCAGGGCGACCATGAGCACCTGGATGCAGACGAACGGCACCGCGCCCCAGTAGATCTGGCCCGTGGTGATCGGCTCCATGCGCTTGCCGGTGATGCGGTCGAGATAGGGCACGCGAGCCGCCACCGAACGCAGATAGAACAGTGCAAAGCCGAAGGGCGGATGCATGAACGAGGTCTGCATGTTCAGGCCGAGGAGCACGCCGAACCAGATCAGGTCGATCCCCAGCTTGTCGGCGGCCGGTGCCAGCAGCGGCACGATGATGAAGGCGAGCTCGAAGAAGTCGAGGAAGAACGCCAGGAAGAAGACGAGGATGTTGACGACGATCAGGAAGCCGGTCTCGCCGCCGGGCACTGAGGTCAGCAGTTCCTCGACCCAGATATGGCCGTTGACGCCGTAGAAGGTCAGCGAGAAGACGCGCGCCCCGATCAGGATGAACAGGACGAAGGCCGACAGCTTAGTCGTCGACTCCATCGCCTGGGTCATCAGGGAGAGGTTCAGCTTGCGCTTGCCAAAGGCCAGCACCAGCGCGCCGACCGCGCCCATCGCGCCACCCTCGGTCGGCGTGGCGACGCCGAGGAAGATGGTGCCAAGGACGAGGAAGATCAGCGCCAACGGCGGGATCAGGACGATGATCACCTGCTGGGTCAGATAGGACATCAGCGGCAGCTTGAGCGCTTTGTTGAGGATGGCCACCACGTAGACCACCAGCACGGCGACCGTTGCGCCCCAGATGCCGGCGCCGTTGGCGACACGGCTCTCGAGATACTGGGTCGTCGCATAGGCGATCACGACCGCTGCCGCCGCCGCGATCGCCAGCGAAGTAACGCCGCGGCCGAGCGTGCGGGCCTCCGGCGGCAAAGCGGGCGCCACGTTGGGGCGCAGCATGGTCAGGATAAAGACATAGCCGACATAGAGCCCGGTCAGCACCAGCGCGGGGACGAGGGCGCCCGAATACATGTCGCCGACGGAACGGCCGAGCTGGTCGGCGAGCACGATGAGCACCAGCGAAGGCGGGATGATCTGCGCCAGCGTGCCCGACGCGACGATGACGCCGCTGGCGAGTTGGCGATCATAGCCGTAGCGCAGCATGATCGGCAGCGAGATCAGGCCCATGGCAATGACCGACGCGGCGACGACGCCGGTGGTGGCTGCGAGCAGGGCACCGACGAAGATCACCGCATAGGCGAGGCCGCCGCGCAGCGGGCCGAAGAGCTGGCCGATCGTGTCGAGCAGGTCCTCCGCCATGCCGGAGCGTTCCAGGATCAGCCCCATGAAGGTGAAGAAGGGGATCGCCAGCAGCGTCTCGTTGGCCATGACCCCGCCGAAGAAGCGGTCGGGCAGGGCGCCGAGCAGCGGCCAGAAGAGGTTAATGTCCGGCGACAGCGGCGCGAGTTCGACGCCGATGATGAAGAACAGCAATCCGTTGGCGGCCAGCGAGAACGCCACCGGATAGCCGAGCAGCAGGAAGATCACCAGCGAGCCGAACATGATCGGCGCCAGATTGTGGGCGATGAACTCGATCATCGGATAGCTCCCGAACCGCCGGTACGGACGTCGTCATGGGGTGGAGGTTCGGCCCCGCCTTCCGGATGGTCGGGGGCGAGGGCTGCAAGTTCGGGGGCTTCGGGATGGGCGGACGCCATCGGGGTGGTGTCCTCCATGCCGCCGAACAGGATCGCGCCGCGCTTGATCAGCTCCGACACGCCCTGCAGGAACAGAAGGATGAAGCCGGCAAGCAGCAGCGCCTTGGCCGGCCACAGGATCAGGCCACCGGCATTGGGCGAATATTCGCCGCGGGAGAAGGACTGCAGCACGTAGGGGGAGAGCAGCCAGATCATCAGCCCCGTGAAGGGCAGCAGTGCGACGAGGTGGCCGATGAAGTCGATCCAGTCGCGGGTGCGTTTCGACAGGACGTTCGAGACGATGTCGACGCGGATGTGCTCGTTCTTCAGGAGCGTCCAGGCCGCGGCGAGCATGAAGATGGCGCCGAACAGGTACCATTGCAGTTCGAGCCATGCATTGGAGGAGATGTCGAAGAGCTTGCGGATGATCGCGTTGCCGGCGCTGACCAGCACGACCAGCAGGACGAGCCAGGAAACGCTGCGACCGATGAAGGTCGTGACGCGGTCGATCCCGCGCGAAAAGGATAGAAGAGCTGACATCCGGCCGGATCTCCCCATGGTGCTCTGGCGCGCCGTGAAGTTGCTGTGCGGCCCGGTTCGCCCTGTGTCCCTGCGACGAACTCGGCGGGCGATACCGCTGATGCGCGTAGTCGCCGAATGCCCTGCCCGGTGCCTGGAAATTCGCTCGTCGTTAAGGAAAATCCGGAGACAGCGCAAGAGCGGCAATCGGTGATAGCGTACGGATTCAACAGGCTTCTGGCATTCCGGCCACCGGAGCCCCTCGCGGATCGCAGCGGTCCCGAAAGGCTTTGACGCCGGGAGGTCCGGCCTGCAAAACAGTAAGCAAGGCAGAATGCTTGGAGCGCACCGACCATCCTTCGTCGGCGCGCCGGCCAGGGAGGACATCGCGCCATGACGACCCGCACCGTTTCACTCGACGACAAATACGATCTCGGCGTCTGCGACGTCTTCCTGTCGGGGAGCCAGGCGATCGTCCGACTGGCGCTGATGCAGGCGGCGCGCGACCGGCAGGCCGGACTGGACACGGCCGGCTATGTCACCGGCTATCGCGGCTCGCCGCTGGGCGGGCTCGACCAGCAATTCGCCCGGGCCAGGCCGGTGCTCGGCAAGAGCGGCATCGTCTTCGAGCCGGCGCTGAACGAGGACCTGGCGGCAACGGCGCTCTGGGGCGCGCAACAGGCCGAGATCCGCGGCGAGGGGCGCCACGACGGCGTCTTCGGCATCTGGTACGGCAAGGGACCCGGCGTCGACCGGTCCGGCGATGCCTTCCGCCACGCCAATCTGTCGGGCACCTCTCGGCATGGTGGCGTGCTGGCGCTGATGGGCGACGACCATACCTGCGAATCCTCGACGACGGCGCACCAGTCGGAGTTCGCCTTCGTCGACGCCATGATCCCGATCTTCAACCCGGCGGGCGTGCAGGAAATCCTTGACTACGGCCTGGCTGCGTTTGCCCTGTCGCGCTTTTCTGGCCTGTGGACGGCGATGAAATGCGTCAAGGACAACATCGAATCGACCGCCACGATCCATACGGATCCGGCCGGTCTGCGCTTCGAATATCCCGAGATCGACATGCCGCCGGGCGGGCTCAACATTCGCCGGGCAGCGCATCCGCTCGAACAAGAGGCGATGCTGCACGATTTTCGCCTGCCTGCGGCGCGGGCCTTCATCGCGGCCAACCGCTTCGACCGGATCGCCCACTCGGGAGGACGCGGGGCAAAGACTGGCATCCTGTCGCTCGGCAAGTCCTGGCTCGACGTGGGGCAGGCGTTGGCAAGCCTGGGCATCGACGAGGTGGCGGCGGCCGATCTCGGCCTGCGCCTGGGCAAGGTGGCGCTGCCATGGCCGCTCGACCCCGACTTCGTGCGCCACTTCGCAGACGGGCTCGACCGGATCATCGTGGTGGAGGAGAAGCGCGGCCTGGTCGAGAACCAGGTGAAGGAAATTCTCTACGGCAGGGCCAACGCACCGACGGTGGTCGGCAAGGCGGACGAGACGGGCCGGACGCTGTTCACGCCCAAGGCCTCGCTCGACGCCAACGACATCGCCGTGGCGATTGGCCGGCGGCTTGTCGAAGCACGCCCCGACGAAGCGCTGTCGGCCCGCCTGGCGAGCCTGGAAGCGCTGTGCGGGCGCACGGCCGCGGCGCCCGAGATCGCCCTGCGCACGCCGTATTTCTGCGCCGGCTGTCCGCACAGCTCGTCCACCCATGTGCCTGAGGGCGCCCGCGCCTATGCGGGGATCGGCTGCCATTTCATGGCGCAGGCCATGGACCGGTCCACCGAGGGCTACACCCAGATGGGCGGCGAGGGCGCCAACTGGATCGGCGAGCATCATTTCTCGACCCGGCGCCATGTCTTCCAGAATCTCGGCGATGGGACCTACAATCATTCCGGCGCGCTGGCGCTGCGGGCGGCGGCGGCCTCGGGCGCCAACGTCACCTACAAGATCCTCTACAACGACGCCGTGGCCATGACCGGTGGCCAGGCCCATGAGGGCGGGCTGACGGTGCCGGCGATCGCCGCGCAGGTGGCCGGCGAGGGCGCCAAGCGGATCGCCATTGTCTCCGACGAGCCGGACAAGCATCGCGGCAATTCGCGACTGCCGGCCGGGGTGACGATCCACCACCGCTCGGAACTCGACACGGTGCAGCGCGACCTGTCCGAGGTCGAGGGGCTGACCGTGCTGATCTACGACCAGACCTGCGCGGCCGAGAAGCGGCGCCGCCGCAAGCGCGGCAAGTTCCCCGACCCCGACCGGCGTGTCGTCATCAACGAGCGGGTCTGCGAGGGCTGCGGCGATTGCGGCGTCCAGTCGAACTGCGTGGCCGTCACTGCGGTTGAAACCGAGTTCGGCCGCAAGCGCCAGATCGACCAGTCGGCCTGCAACAAGGATTTCTCCTGCCTGGAAGGTTTCTGCCCCTCGTTCGTCACGGTGCATGGGGGTGAACTGAAGAAGGGTGCGCGCCGCGGTGGCGAGGCACCCGCAGCGCCCGAGCCGGCGGTCGGCGATCTCGACCGGCCGGTGGGGATCGTCATCACCGGCGTCGGCGGCACCGGCGTCGTGACGATCGGGGCGATCATCGGCATGGCCGCGCATCTCGACGGCCGCGGCGCCGGGATCATCGACATGGCCGGCCTTGCCCAGAAGGGAGGCGCGGTGATGAGCCACGTGCGCATTGCGCAGACGCCGGCGGATCTCAAGTCGATCCGCATTGCGGCGGGCGATGCCCGCCTCATCATCGGCTGCGACATGGTGACCGCCGCCTCGGCCAGGGTGCGCGCCACCATCGCGACCGGCCGAACCGAGGTCGTCGTGAACACGCACGAGACCCTGTCGGGCGAGTTCACCCGCAATGTCGACTTCTCCTTCCCGACGCGGCGCCTGATCTCCGCGCTGGGGGAGGCCGCGGGAGACGGTCACCTGCATGCGGTCGACGCGGAACAACTGGCCGTGACGCTGTTCGGAGACGCGATCTTCGCCAACATGCTGATGCTCGGGCTGGCCTTCCAGACGGGCGCGCTGCCGGTTTCTCGGGCATCGATCCGCAAGGCGCTGGAGATGAACGGCGTCGCGGTCGCGGCCAATCTGGCCGCGTTCGAATGGGGCCGGGCCATCGCTCATGATCCGGCGAACATGTCCGCGAGCGTGGACGGGAGCGATCAGAGGCTCGAGCATCGCCGCCTCTCCGAAAGCCTCGACGAGGCGATCGCGCGGCGAGTCGCCGATCTGACCGCGTATCAGGATGCGGGGTTCGCGGCGCGCTATCGCCAGCGTGTCGACGCCGTTCGCGCCGCCGAACAGCAGGTGGCGCCCGGCCGCAGCGAGTTGACCGATGCCGTCGCGCGCCAGCTCTACCGACTGATGGCGGTCAAGGACGAATACGAGGTCGCGCGGCTCTACACCGACGGCAGCTTCGAGGCGCAGATCGCCGATCGCTTTGCGGGCTATGACCGGCTGGAATTCCATCTGGCGCCGCCGATCCTGGGCGAGACGGGGCCGAAAGGGCGGGCGAGGAAGCGGGCATTCGGCCCGTGGATGATGACCGGCTTCAAGGTGCTTGCGGCAATGAAGCGGCTGCGCGGCACGGCCTTCGATCCCTTTGCGCGCACCGCCGAACGGCGGGCCGAGCGCGCGGAGCGGGCGCAATACGAGGCGACGCTCGATCGGATCCTCGTCGAGCTCGCGCCGGCCAATCACGAAGCCGCTGTGGCGCTGGCCCGGTGGCCGGAGACGCTGAAGGGCTTCGGGCCGGTGCGCCGCCGCTTCGCCGAAGAAGCAGCGGCCAAGCGCGAGGCGGCGCTGGCGGCGTTCGACGGAGCGGGACGGATGGCGGAGGCGGCGGAATAATCGAGCTCCAGCTGACGGAGCCTCTGCCTCGTGCCTGGAGAAGAACGATTCCGATCCTTGGTCCGATGCTATAGAAAGCCGCATGATTTTGCACCGGGACGACCCCGCCAGTGACCAGCCGAGGCCGCCGAAGCCGATCACACGCGAATGGCTGTTTCGGGCGGCGGCGCATTATCTGGAGCGTTATTCCTCGTCGACCGCAAATCTGCGCCGGGTCCTGGAGCGCAAGGTGATGCGACGGGCCCATGCCCGCGGCGAGGATGCCGGCAGCTTTGCCGAACTGATCGACGAGATCGTCGCGCGCTTCGTCGAACTCAAGCTGGTCGACGACCGCGCCTATGGCGAGGCGCGGGTGCTCAGCCTGCGGCGGCGGGGGACATCGACGCGCATGGTCGCGGCAAAGCTGTCGGAAAAGGGCGTCGAGCGGGATCTGGTGGAGGAACTCCTGGCGGCCGACGAGACCAGTGACCGGCAGGCGGCACTGGCCTATGCCAAGCGCCGGCGGCTCGGCCCGTACCGCCTGCGCAACCGCGCCGAGCGGCGCGACCGCGACGTGGCGGCGATGGTGCGGGCGGGTTTCGGCTTCGCCGATGCAGCTGCGGCGATCGACGGCGAGCCCGATCAGGATTGAGCGGGCGGCCCGTGCTGCGGTTTCGTCAGCCGAAACTGCCGCCGAAGATCGCGGCGAGCAGCTTGCCGTTGAACCACAGGATGTCGACCAGCCAGTTCCATCCGTAGAAGACATTCACGCCCGGCGTCAGTGCCAGGACGAGTTCGCCGATCGCAACCAGGCTGATCTCGTTGCGGATCGTGAACCATTTGGCCAATGCGGCGATATAGCCCTGGGCGAGCAGCCAGATCGGCGCGAGCGACAGGATCGTGCGCACCGCCCGTGGCAACGCCGTCGGCCGTCGCCGTACCTCCACAATGTTGATGACGCAGACGGCGACGAAGGCAAAGCTGACCCAGAGCGAAGCCAGTCCCGCGACGATCTGCAGGACCAGCGAGAGATCGGAAAAGCGCACTACCGGCCCCCTGATCGTGCCGTGTTCGGGGGCCAGCCACGCCTGCACATCGGCCCCGATCATCCACGAGTTATCGTCAACTCGCCCTGCGCGCCAAGCCGCGTTCGACGATTTTCAACGCACCGGACAGGATCTGCGCGCCTGATAAAGGAACTGGGGGCCCAAGGGCCCGTTTGAATGGGGACACGTCACACATTGCCGAGCCACGCTGCAGCCGCTCTTCCGGGTGGCCGAGCCACACCCCGCTGAAATCTAGAGGACGACACCATGCCTAGCATCAAGTGCGCCAAGATCGCCATACTCGCCACCGACGGCTTCGAGCAGGTTGAACTGACCGAACCGCTGGCCAAACTGAAGGAAGCCGGAGCCGAGGTGCATGTGATCTCGCCGAAATCCGGCACCATCAAGGGCTGGGACCAGGGTCACTGGGACAAGGAAATCCCTGTCGACAGGCAGCTTTCGGACGTGCGCGTGACCGATTACGACGCGCTGGTGCTGCCGGGCGGCCAGATCAACCCGGATGTGCTGCGTGCCGATCCGAAGGTGGTCAGCTTCGTGCGCGAGTTCTTCAATTCCAACAAGCCGCTTGCCGCGATCTGCCACGCCCCCTGGCTGCTGATCGAAGCGGATGTCGTGCGTGGCCGCGACATCACCTCCTACAATTCGATCAAGACCGACGTGAAGAACGCCGGCGGAAACTGGCTCGACCAGGAAGTCGTCGTGCACGAGGCGCTGATCACCTCGCGCAACCCGGACGACCTTCCGGCCTTCATCGCCAAGATCATCGAGGAAGTGGAAGAAGGTCGCCACGAGGATCGCAAGGTCGCCTGAGCTCCAACCGGCGGAAACATGCCGAGTGCGAATGGCCGGCGTCCCTGAACGCCGGCCATTTGCGTTTGCACCGACCTTACTGGCGCCGAGCCCCACTCGGACCTCTGCACCTGCCAGGAGGTCAGCCGCATGCTGGATTGCGGTCGGCATTGCCACATTATGGCCAGATCGTGTATGTGCCGATCGATTGACGATCAGGAGAATCTCGATGGCTGGCCTGCCGACTTACGATATCAACAACCCCGCCGACATGGATTATCCCGAGCACGAGAGGACCTACAGCGGGTTTCTCACCGCCACCAAATGGGGCTCGATTGCCGTCATCGCGATCGTGCTTGGCATGCTGGTGGGCCTGATGGCCGGCGGCGGTTTTCTAGGCGGCATCGGCACCTTCGTGATCATTCTCGCGATCGCCTATTTCGTCGCCTGACACGAACGCCGCGACCCAGGGTGTGCCGGTAGTGCGATCCGCGCTCCGGCCACCCCATGACTGAATGCAATTCCGGGAGGCCTACGCGTTGAAACTGTTCGTGCCAAAAGAGCGCGAGGCCGGGGAGCCCCGCGTCGCAGCCTCGCCCGACACGGTGAAGAAGCTCACCGGTCTGGGCGCCACAGTCATCGTGGAAACCGGCGCGGGCGCGGATTCGCGTATCACCGACGCAGCCTTCGAGGCCGCCGGGGCCACGATCGGTTCGGCGACTGACGCCGGCGATGCCGATGTTGTGCTGAAGGTCCGCCGCCCATCGGGCGAAGAGCTGAAAACCTACAAGAGCGGTGCGGTGGTCATTGCCGCGATGGATCCCTATGGCCGTGACGACGAGGTCAAGGCCATGGCCGAGGCCGGAATTCTCGCCTTCGCCATGGAATTCATGCCGCGCATCACCCGCGCCCAGTCGATGGATATCCTGTCCTCCCAGGCCAATCTGGCGGGCTATCAGGCGGTCATCGATGCGGCCGCCGAGTTCGACCGGGCCTTCCCGATGATGATGACCGCGGCGGGCACGGTCCCGGCCGCGCGCGTTTTCGTCATGGGCGCCGGCGTCGCCGGTCTGCAGGCCATCGCCACCGCCAAGCGGCTCGGCGCCATCGTCACGGCGACCGACGTGCGGCCGGCGGCCAAAGAACAGGTCGAATCCCTGGGCGGCAAGTTCATCGCCGTCGAGGACGACGAGTTCAAGGCGGCCGAGACCGCCGGCGGCTACGCCAAGGAGATGTCGAAGGAGTATCAGGCCAAGCAGGCCGATCTCGTCGCGTCGCACATTTCCAAGCAGGACGTGGTCATCACCACCGCGCTGATCCCGGGGCGCCCGGCACCGCGGCTCGTCACCAAGGCAATGGTGGAGTCGATGAAGCCGGGATCGATCGTCGTCGATCTTGCGGTGGAGCGTGGCGGCAATGTCGAGGGTGCGGAAGCCGGCACCGTCGCTCAGGTCGGCCCGGCCAAGATCATCGGCCATCTCAACGTGCCTGGACGCATCGCGGCGAGTGCCTCGCTGCTCTACGCCAAGAACCTTGCGACCTTCCTGGAGACGATGATCGACAAGGAGAGCAAGGCCCTGAAGATCGACTTCGATGACCAGCTGGTGCAGGCGACGCTACTGACCCGCGATGGCAAGGTCGTGCATCCGAACTTCGCCGCCGCCGAGACGCCGGCCGCACCGGTCGCCGAGGCCGCAGAGAAGACCGAAGGGGGAGAGGCGTAATGGAAGACGATATTGCTCGCCAGACGCTGCAGCGTCTCAACGAGGCAGGCGGCGCGATCCGCGACGCGCGCACCGGCGTCGAACGCATGCTCGGCGAAGGCTATGGCGAGACGGCAGGCGCCGTGGGCCATGCCGTCTCCGGCATCGATCCCTTCGTGTTCCACCTGGCGATCTTCGTGCTGGCGATCTTCGTCGGCTACTATGTCGTCTGGTCGGTAACCCCGGCGCTGCACACGCCGCTGATGTCGGTGACCAACGCCATCTCCTCGGTGATCATCGTCGGCGCGATCCTTGCCGTCGGCATCTCTGCTTCGGGCATCGCGACGACCTTCGGCTTCATCGCACTGATTCTCGCATCCGTGAACATCTTCGGTGGCTTCCTCGTCACCCAGCGCATGCTGGCGATGTACAAGAAAAAAGAAAAGTGAGGCGGTAGCGACCGATGACAGAGAATTTCGCCGCCTTCCTGTACCTCGTCTCGGGGGTCCTGTTCATCCTCGCGCTGCGAGGTCTCTCCCACCCGACGACCAGCCGTCAGGGCAACATGTTCGGCATGGTCGGCATGGCTATCGCCATCGTCACCACGCTGCTCCTGGCCGGGCCGTCCTTCGGCAGCCTGGTGCTGATCGTGCTCGGCATCGCCATCGGCGGCGCCGGCGGCGCGATCGTCGCCAAGCGCATCCCGATGACGGCCATGCCGCAGCTCGTTGCTGCCTTCCACTCGCTGGTCGGTCTTGCCGCCGTGATGGTCGCCGCCGCGGCACTCTATGCACCGGAAGCCATCGGCATCGGCACGGTGGGCAACATCCACGGCCAGGCACTGGTCGAGATGTCGATCGGCGTGGCCATCGGCGCCATCACCTTCACCGGCTCCATCATCGCCTTCCTCAAGCTCGACGGACGGATGAGCGGCAAGCCGATCATGCTGCCGTCGCGCCACCTCATCAACATCGCGCTCGGCGTGATCATGGTGCTGCTCGTCATCGGCTTCGCCGTGACCGAGAGCCACCTGATGTTCTGGCTCATCGTGCTGGTCGCGCTGGCGCTGGGCGTCCTGCTGATCGTGCCGATCGGCGGTGCGGACATGCCGGTCGTCGTGTCGATGCTCAACTCCTATTCGGGGTGGGCCGCGGCGGGCATCGGCTTCACGCTGCAGAACCTGGCGCTGATCATCACCGGCGCGCTTGTCGGCTCGTCCGGCGCGATCCTGTCCTACATCATGTGCAAGGGCATGAACCGGTCGTTCATCTCGGTGATTCTCGGCGGCTTCGGCGGCGAGAGCGGGCCGGCCGGGGCAGACGATCTGGGCGACCGCACGGTCAAGCAGGGCTCGGCCGAGGACGCGGCCTATCTGATGAAGAATGCCGGCCGGGTCATCATCGTCCCGGGCTACGGCATGGCGGTGGCTCAGGCCCAGCATGCGCTGCGCGAGATGGCCGACAAGCTCAAGGCTGAGGGCGTCGAAGTGAAATACGCCATCCATCCGGTCGCGGGCCGCATGCCGGGGCACATGAACGTGCTGCTGGCCGAGGCCAACGTGCCGTATGACGACGTCTTCGAACTGGAGGACATCAATTCGGAGTTTTCCCAGACTGACGTCGCCTTCGTCATCGGCGCCAACGACGTGACCAACCCGGCCGCGCGCGACGACAAGGCCTCGCCGATCTACGGCATGCCGATCCTGAACGTCGACCAGGCGCAGACCTGCCTGTTCATCAAGCGCTCGCTCGGCTCCGGCTATGCTGGCATCGACAACACGCTGTTCTACAAGGACAACACGATGATGTTGTTCTCGGACGCCAAGAAGATGGTCGAGGACATCGTCAAGTCGCTGAACGACTGATGTCGCGCCATCCTGCACCATAGGAAAGGCCCTGCCGGGATGCCGGCAGGGCCTTTCTCGTTCAACGATCGGGTTGTGATTGCTTACTTCGGGCGAACTTCGCCGGGACCCGCCGGCACGGCCGGGACCGCAACGGTGGCGGGTGCGGTAACGACAGGCTCGGCGGGCGTCAGGGTGAACTTCGACACGCCGATGGCGGCGTTGATGCCTTCCTGGGCCTGGATGCTGATCGGCTGCAGGGAGTAGCTGTCCTGCGAGCCGCCGACGAGCACGTTGGCACCGCCGCCGACAATGGCCGAGGCATCGACCGTGGCGCCGACATAGGTGCCGGCCAGACCGTTTGGCTGATAGGCAAAACCGTCGGCCGTGACGACCGCCCAGGTCATGACGGTGCGTCCGGTCACGCCCACATCGAGGCCGAAGGTGTCGAGGGTGGCTGCATAAAGTTCCACGGGGCCGTTATCGGCGGGCGTGAACTCGCAGACGAGTTTCTCGGAGGAACCGATGATAAAGCCCGTTGCGCCGTCGCTGTGGCAGCCGAGGACGCCGGCATTCACTTCGGCCTGGGCCGAAGACACGGCGAACGGCGCCGCGGTGAGCGCAGCGGCGATGGCGAGGCTCGAGATTCTGGAGATCATGAAGGCATTCCTTGCATTGTTCTGTCCCGTTCGCCGGGAAGAACAGCGCAGGCAGCTTCCTGTTCCGTGACGGATCATGTCATTCTGACATGGTCGTGATCGGTGCGCCCATTGCGGACCTGGGGCACTATGCCCTCGGGCGACAGGCCCGGCCACCAGAGCGGCCGGGCAATCACGTCAGGCCGCGTTGCTGCCTCGGGTGCGGGCCATGCCGTCCCTGGCGGGCACGTATTTCGGGTCGATCTGTGCAGCGCGCGCATAGGACTGGAAGGCGCGCTTGGCTTCGCCCCGACGCTCGAAGACCAGCGCCTGGTTGGTCCAGTATTCGGCCTTGGTGTCGTCAAGCTTCAGGGCCGTGTTGAAGTCGGTGAAGGCGTTCTCCTCGTCGCCGAGGGCGAGATAGGAGACGCCGCGCCCGGAATAGGGCTCCGACGCATTTGCCTGTAGCGAGATCGCCGTCGAGAAATCCTCGATCGCCTGCTTGTGCTGGCCGTCCTTCTGATAGAGCAGACCACGATTGTGGTAGGCGCGCGGGTCGGTGGTGTTGAGGTCGATGGCGCGCTGGAAGTCGCTCAGCGCCTCGCGGTTGCGGCCTGCGACGCGGTAGACGTTGCCGCGACCGATATAGGCGGAATCGTAGTTCGGGTTGATCCGCAGCGCCGCATTGTAATCCTCGACGGCCTTCAGGGGTTCGTTGGTCTGGCGATAGACCAGCGCCCGGTTGGCATAGGCCTGGTAGAAATTCGGGTCCAGCTGGAGCGCCGTCGTGAAATCGGCGATCGCCGCCTCGTAATTGCCAGCGCTGCCATAGGCGGTGCCGCGGACATTGTAGGCTTCCGGATCACGCGGATTGGCATTCACCGTCTGGCTGAGCGAGGCGATGTTCTGCTCAAGGCCCTGGTTCTGGTCCAGCGCGATCGCCGTGACAGCAGGCCCGTCGGCGGTCTGGCAGGCTGACAGGATCGCGATGAAGCCGAAAGCTGCCGTGCTGCGCAGGACCGTGGCCAGACGGCTCGCCGGCTTGCGTGAGCCGGCCGGACGGGAGGCGATCATATGGGTGAGCTGCGGCATCGACGGACTGTTCCTCCAGAAGACGGTTCGGGCGTTCGGTTGGCCGAAGACGCGCGAGACCACACACGCGAGCGCGATGGCAAACCGACCAGACCTATGCCATGCATGGGGTTGCACCGCAAACGACAAAGGGCGGCGACCGGGCACCGGACGCCGCACCTATATCGTCAAAACGGTCGAAAGAATGGCCGCTTAGTGAACGCGGCCGCCGCTAACCAGACCTTCGCGCTGCGCCTGCTTGCGGGCGAGCTTCCGACCGCGGCGCACAGCCTCGGCCTTCTCGCGGGCGCGCTTCTCCGAGGGCTTCTCGAAAAAGCCGCGGGTCCGCATTTCGCGGAAGATGCCCTCGCGTTGCATCTTCTTCTTGAGCGCGCGAAGCGCCTGGTCGACGTTGTTGTCGCGTACGACTACCTGCACAGGGGTGTTCCGTTTCTAAGGCGTTGGACGGGCGGTATAGGGATGAAAAAAGCTGCGCCGCGAAGCGTGTTGCTTCGAAACGCGCTGGCCGATAGCAGATGCCGGTGCAATTGTCGAGGTTGTTCCGCCACACAGGCCGCGGGAACGTCCGTTATCGCCCGGCTGTCGCCCTGGGACCGGGATGGGCGGCGTCGAAATCGGCCTCTGCGACATTGGTCACCACGAAGTCGGCGACCCTGACGAACGCCTCGTCGGTGTCGCCGCGAAAGGACAGGACGCGGCTGAAGACGTCCTTGCGCGCCTTGACGTCGATGATGTCGACCCGGCCCATCCCGACCAGCGTCGAGACCTTTTGCACGGCACCCAGGAGCAGATAGTCGACATCGCGCGCGGCGGCCGCTTCGACAGCCTTCTCGACGCTGAGGGTGCCGACGCTGCATTCCGGCATGCCGCAGCTGAACGTCTCGACCTGGTAATCGGTGCGCTCGGCAAGGCCCTTTCCCAGCTCGGTCTCGAACAGCGTGATGCGGGCGGCGTGCTCGGCGTCCCGGTCGCCGGGCTCCCCGGACGTATCGAGGTAATAGATATCGGCAATGGCGATGCGGGGCGCCGCATCCTGCCCATGGGCGGCGATTGCGCCCGCCGTGGCCATGCAAATTGCGGCGATCGCCGCGGCCACGCCGCTGCCAAGTGTCGTCAATGTTCGTTCCTCCCGTCTCGCTGTCTCGCCGTTGCGACACCGACAGGCTCGGCATCGCGGCAGCTTCCGCATTGGCATCCTGCCCAGGGCCCGCCTCGAATGCGACTGAACTCTGCATCGCATCCAGATTTCGATGGATATCGCCGGTGCCGACAGTATATGCGCCCGCGCAGGGCTTGCTGCTTCAAGCGCATTGCAAAATTGCCTAGGGTCGCGGAGCTGACCTTACGGCCATCTGAACGGGAAATATTGTAGCATGAGTGACATTCGACGCGAACGCATGACGGCGGGGCCGGTTTCCCATGATCGGCAGCGTATCTCCTGGGGGGCGATCGTCGCCGGCTCGCTGCTCGCGATGGCGCTGCAGTTCATGCTCGGACTGCTGGGGCTCGGCATCGGCCTGTCGAGCGTCGATGGCGGCGCGCAGGCTGACGCGGGTGCGCTCTTGTCGGCCAGCGGCCTCTGGACCGTGGCCGTGGTGCTGATCGGCCTCTTCGTCGGCGCCTATGCGGCGGGTCGGTTGTCCGGCAGTACCTCGCGCACCGACGCGGTGCTGCATGGGGTGGTCACCTGGGCGACTTCGACGCTGGTGGTCGTTTATCTTCTCACCAGCGGTGCCTCGGCCGTGGTCGGCGGCGCCTTCGGTGCGATCGGCAGTTCCATACAGGGGCTGACGCAGGCGGCTGCCACGGCCGCGCCCCAGAGCATGTCCGGACTGCCCGCGCCGATCCGCCGCGAGGTCGAGCAGCTTCTGGACCAGTCCGGGCCAGCGGCGGGCGCCGGAACGGCCACGCCAGAGGAATCCGAGGACACGGATTCGCAAGCACCCGCCACGGCAGAGCAGCCCGCACCGGCCGGGTCGGTGAACCTTGCGGAAACCGTGACGACGATTGCGGCCGGCCTTGCCGAGGACGCGACCTCAGACGAGCGTTCGGCGGCGGTGCAGGCCATCGCCGATGGCGCAGGCATTTCGACTGGGGAAGCCCGCCAGCGCCTGCAGGCCTTCCAGCAGCGTTTCGACGAGGCGCAGCGCGAGGCCCGCAGGGCTGCGGCAGATGCGGCGCAGGTGGTGTCGACTGCCTCCTTCGGTGCCTTCGTCGCGCTGTTGCTCGGGCTCCTCGTCGGCGCCGCCGGCGGGTTTGCCGGTCGGTCCCGCCGATCCGTGATCTGAGCATCGGCGGGCCGCGGATGCGGCGCTTCGCCGCCTTTACCGCCTGTGTTTCGCGGCTGCGCCGCCGGCTGTCGCAATCGGAGCATGATGCCGGCCTGTCCAGGCTAGACATGGTCATGCCGCCATTGCCCATGCGGGCAGGGCGGCGTTACACCTGACGGGCGATCGGTCCTCGACCGACCGCGGTGCCATTGGGATGCGGGGCGACACATGCGACGATTTTCGGCCTTCGCGCTGGCGCGCGAGGCGATGCGCGGCCATTCGGGCTGGACCGAGCAATGGGCCTCGCCCGAGCCGCGGCGCCAGTACGACGTCGTCATCGTCGGCGCAGGTGGCCATGGTCTGGCCACCGCCTACTACCTGGCCAAGGAGCACGGCATCACCGACGTCGCGGTGATCGAGAAGGGCTGGCTCGGCGGCGGCAATACCGGACGCAACACCACGATCATCCGCTCGAACTATCTCTACGACGAATCCGCGGCGCTCTACGATCATGCGGTGACCCTGTGGGAGGGGTTGTCGCAGGACCTCAACTACAACGTCATGTTCTCGCCGCGTGGCGTCCTGATGCTGTCGCACAACGAGCACGACCGGCAGGGTGCCCAGCGGCATATCCATGCCAACCGGTTGAACGGCGTCGATAACGAGTGGCTGACGCCGGACGAGTGCAAGGCGTATTGCCCTCCGCTCAACATCTCGACCGACACGCGCTATCCGGTGATCGGCGGCGCGTTGCAGCGTCGCGGCGGCACCGCCCGGCACGATGCCGTCGCCTGGGGCTACGCTCGGGCCGCGTCGGCCCGCGGTGTCCATATCCTGCAGAATACCACCGTCACCGGCATCCGGCGCAGTGCCGATGGCCGGGTCGCGGGCGTCGAGACCTCGCGCGGCTTCATCGGGGCCCGCAAGATCGGCGTCGTGGCAGCCGGCAACACCTCGGTCGTCATGGACATGGCGGGGGTGCGGATGCCGATCGAGAGCTATCCGCTGCAGGCGGTGGTCTCCGAGCCGGTCAAGCCGTGCTTTCCCTGCGTGGTGATGTCGAACACCGTCCACGCCTATGTCTCGCAATCGGACAAGGGCGAATTGGTGATCGGGGCAGGCACCGACCAGTACCCGTCCTATTCGCAGACCGGCAGCCTCTCGATCTTCAACCATACGCTCGACGCGATTTCGGAGATGTTCCCGATCTTCCGGCGCATGCGGATGCTGCGGACCTGGGGCGGCATCGTCGACGTGACGCCGGACCGCTCGCCGATCCTGTCGAAGACGCCGGTTCGGGGGCTCTACGTCAATTGCGGCTGGGGCACCGGCGGCTTCAAGGCGACGCCCGGCTCCGGCCATGTCTTTGCCCACACGATCGCCCGCGACGAGCCGCATCCGATCAACGCCGCCTTCAGCCTCGACCGTTTCGAGACCGGGCGCTTCATCGACGAGGCGGCGGCTGCGGCCGTCGCCCACTAGCGCGCAGAGGGCGGACGATGCTGCTGATCCATTGTCCCTATTGCGAGGACGACCGGCCGGAGCCGGAATTCCGCCATGCCGGCGAAGCCCATGTCGCGCGACCATCCCCGGATATCGACGCCGGCAGGGCCGTGGCCGAATCGCTCTATCTTCGCACCAACCATCGCGGTGTGGTGTTCGAGCGATGGCGTCATGTGCATGGCTGCGGCCGCTTCTTCAATGCCGCGCGGCACTCGGTCTCGGACCGCTTTCTCGCCGTCTACAAGGCCGGCGAGCCGAAGCCGAATCTGCCGGAGGGTGACGGCAGCCCCGCCGCCGATCCACTCGGCGCGGGCGCCACGCCGGTTCGTGCCGGAGCGAACGCACTTCGCGCCGATGCCGGGGAGGGTGGCCGATGAGGTCGCGGCGCCTGCCCCAGGCCGGCCGTCTCGGCAATGCCCGGCGCATCAGCTTCACCTTCGACGGC
This sequence comes from Aurantimonas sp. A2-1-M11, assembly GCF_036549475.1. Taxonomy (NCBI): domain Bacteria; kingdom Pseudomonadati; phylum Pseudomonadota; class Alphaproteobacteria; order Hyphomicrobiales; family Aurantimonadaceae; genus Aurantimonas; species Aurantimonas sp. A2-1-M11. Next base: position 74,635 of record NZ_JAZHLI010000005.1, read on the forward strand.
AAGCGCTATGGCGGGCTGGAGGGCGACACGCTGGCCTCGGCGCTGCTGGCCAGCGGCGTGCACCTCACCGGCCGCTCGTTCAAATATCACCGGCCGCGCGGCATCCTCGGCTCGGGGCCGGAGGAGCCCAACGCGCTGGTCGAGATCCGCCGCGACGCATCGCGGCGAACGCCGAATATCCGCGCCACCATGCAGCCGCTGCATGACGGGATGGAGGCCGTCAGCCAGAACCGCTGGCCGTCGCTCGCCTTCGATGTCGGCAGCGTCAACGGGCTGTTCTCGCGCTTCTTGACGGCGGGCTTCTACTACAAAACCTTCATGTGGCCCAAGAGCTTCTGGCACCGGGTCTACGAGCCCTACATCCGCGCGGCGGCCGGTCTTGGCCGGGCGCCGGGCAAGGCTGACACGGACCGCTATGCCAACCGTTTCGAGCATGTCGACGTCCTCGTCGCCGGCGGCGGCGCGGCCGGTCTGGCTGCCGCCCTGGAAGCGGCGGCGAATGGCGCGAGCGTCCTGATCTGCGACGAGAATGCGGGCTTCGGCGGCTGGCTGCGGGCCGAAAGCGGCACGCTGATCAACGGCGTTCCCGCGATGGATTGGGTTGCCGATGCCGTGGCCCGGCTGGATGCCTTGCCCAACGTGCGGGTGATGCCCCGCACCACTGCCTTCGGCTACTACAATCACAACATGGTCGCGCTGGCCGAGCAGGTGACAGAGCATCTGGCGCATCCCGATCCGGCCCTGCCGCGCGAACGGCTGTGGCAGGTGCGGGCCAAGGAGGTCGTGCTGGCGACCGGGTCGATCGAACGGCCGCTGGTATTCCCGGACAACGACCGGCCGGGCATCATGCTGGCGGGTGCGGCCCGGCTGTATCTCAATCATTACGGCGTTGCGCCCGGCGAGCGCGTCTGCGTCTTCACCGCCCATGATGCGGCCTATGCTGCGGCAATCGACCTGAAGCGCGCCGGGGTGGACGTGCCGGCCATCGTCGATCTGCGCACCGAGCCTGGGCCGGGGCTCGCCGCCGATGCGCGGGCGGCGGGGATCGAGGTGCTGTGCGGCTATGGCGTGAGGCGCGTACGCGGCCGGCGACGGATCCGCGGGGTCACCATCGAGGAACTGCGGTCGGGCCAGGACAATCGCAGCTTCGACTGTGACACGCTGCTGATGTCCGGCGGGTTCACGCCCTCGGTGCATCTGTTCTCGCAGTCGCGCGGCACGCTCGCCTTCGATGCCGAGCTGCAGGCCTATGTACCCTCTCAGGCGGTGCAGGCCTGCGTCAGCGTCGGCGCCGCCGCGGGGAATTTCGACCTGGCCGGGACGATCGCGCAGGCGCGCGCCGCCGGCCGTGTGGCGGCCGGCGGCGCGGCCGGCACGGCCGAGACGGTCGAGATTGCCGGCGCGGCCGGGTTCGGTGGCGGCATGGCAGGTGCCACACCCGCCGCCGGCCCCGGCAAAGCGGTCAAGGCCTTCGTCGATTTCCAGAACGACGTGACGGCGCGCGACATCCGCCTTGCCGTCGCCGAAGGTTTCCGGTCGGTCGAGCACATCAAGCGCTTCACCACCAACGGCATGGCGACCGACCAGGGCAAGACCTCGAACATCCACGGCCTCGGCGTCGCGGCCGAGGCCCTGAGCCGCCCGATGCCCGAGGTGGGGCTGACCACCTTCCGCGCCCCCTTCACGCCGGTGTCCTTCGGCACCATTGCGGGCTTTGCGCAGGGCGCGCTGTTCGATCCGACGCGGCAAACCCCGATCCACGACAGCGCGGCCGCCGACGGCGCGGTGTTCGAGGATGTCGGCATGTGGAAACGCGCCTGGTATTTCCCGCGCGGGGCGGACAAGCACGGGGCGGTCGACCGGGAATGCCGCGCGGTGCGCGAGGCGGCCGGGCTGTTCGACGCCTCGACGCTGGGCAAGATCGAACTCGTCGGCCCCGACGCAGGGGCCTTTCTCGACCTGATGTATGCGACGGCGCTGTCGCGTCTTGCCGTCGGCAGGTGCCGCTACGCGCTGATGCTGAACGAGGCCGGCTTCATCATCGACGACGGGATCGTCGCCCGGCTTGCCGAGGACCGTTTCCACGTCACCACCACGACGGGCGGCGCGCCGCGCGTGCTGAACCTCATGGAGGATTACCGCCAGACGGAATTTCCCCATTTGGCGGTGTGGGCGACATCGGTCAGCGAACAATGGGCCGTGATCGCCGTTCAGGGGCCGCAGGCGCGGGAGATCATCGCGCCCTTCGTCGAGGGGCTCGATATCGCCAACGCGGCCTTCCCGCACATGGCGGTCGCCGAATGCTGCTTCATGGGGGTGCCATGCCGGCTCTTCCGGGTGTCCTTTACCGGCGAGACCGGGTTCGAGATCAACGTGCCGTCGGACTATGGGCGCAGTGTCTGGGACGCCCTGCGCGAGCGCGGACGCGGTTACGGCGCCGAACCCTACGGCACGGAGGCGATGCATGTGCTGCGGGCCGAGAAGGGCTACATCATCGTCGGCCAGGAGACCGACGGCACAGTGACCCCGGCCGATGCTGACATGGCCTGGGCAGTGTCGCGCAAGAAGGCGGATTTCGTCGGCAAGCGCGGGCTGGAGCGCCCGGATTTTTCGGCGCCGGGGCGCAAGCAGCTCGTCGGGCTGAAGACGGCGAACCCGCTGACGGTGCTGGAGGAAGGCGCGCAGCTCGTCGCCGATCCGAACCAGCACGCGCCGATGATGATGCTCGGACATGTCACCTCGGCCTATCATTCCCAGACGCTGGGCCGTTCGATGGCTCTGGCAATGGTCCGGGACGGGCGCGAGCGCATCGGCCAGACGCTGTATGTGTCGATGCCGAAAGAGACGATCGCGGTGGAAGTGACGGACCCGGTATTCTTCGATCCGGATGGGGAGCGGCTGCATGGCTGAGACCGGCACGCGCGTATCGCAGAGTGGATCAATGACGTCGGACGTGGCCCGCCCGCGCAGGCTGTCGCCACTCGACGGTCGTCAGGCCGCAGGTCCCGGCGTGAGGCTGACCCCGGCGGATCCGCGCCGCCGGCTGAGCCTGCGGGCGCGGGGCGATGCGGTGGATGCCGTCAACGCCGTGCTTGGCCTCGACCTCCCGGTGCGGACGAAGACGAGCGCGCGCCGCGATGGTTTGTCGGCGCTGTGGCTGGGACCGGATGAGTGGCTGATCCTGGACGAGGGCGAGGCCGCGGACAGTCTGACCGAAGGGGAAGGGCCGGTGTCCGCTGCGCTGGCCGGCGTCTCCGGTATCGCCGTCGTCGACATCTCCCATCGCAATGTCGGGATCGTCGTCGAAGGTCCGGCGGCCGAAGCGGTGATCGCGGCCGGCTGTCCGCAGGACATCCGGCCGGTTAGATTCCCTGTCGGTGCCTGCAGTCGGACAATCCTCTCCAAGGCCGAGATCATCCTGTGGCGCACCGGCGAGCAGCGCTTCGAGATCGAGTGCTGGCGGTCCTTCGGCGACTACACCTGGTCCTTTCTCGTGGAAGCGGCGCGGGCCCCGGCCATCTGACGCGCTCAGGCGGGGCGCATCGCCCGCCTGTAGGCGTCGCGGTCGACGACCCGCTCCACATAGGCCTGGATCGCGGCGCTGTCCTGGATGCGCGGCGCCCCGAAACTGCCGGCCCAGGAGAGCTGCGAGCCGATATAGACGTCGGCGGCGCTGAACTGTCCTCCGACCAGATAGGGATTGCGCGATACTGCAAGCTCCAGCGTGTCGACGACGTCGTTGTAGCTGCCCCAGCCGACGGATCCCTTCGACAGCGGCGCCGCGTCCCTCCGCATCATCGTCTCGGTCAGCGCCGGCTCGAAACAGCTGCCGCCGAAGAACAGCCAGCGATAATAGCTTCCGCGCGAAGGCGTACCGGGGGCGGGTGCCAGTCCCGCCGACGGATAGGCGTCAGCGAGCCAGGCCAGGATCGCCGCGGTCTCCGTCAGCACCGTGCCGTCATCGAGGACCAGCGTCGGAATCTTGCCCATCGGGTTGATGGCAAGGAAGTCCGGCTTGCGGTTGTCGCCCGCCTCGAAATCGACCGGCACCGTCTCGTATTCGGCGCCGACCTCTTCGAGCATCCAGCGCGCCGTCGCCGCGCGGCTCATCGGATTGTAGTAGAATGTCATCCGTCCCGGCATGTCCTGCTCCCCCATCCGACGATCGCAAGAACGCCCGTCACGCCACTTCATGTCATCGACTGCGACGGCAGCGGATCATCCCGGCACGCCATCCGCCTCGCGCTTGGCCTTCAACGCCGACGCATACCATTCGAACTCGTCGAGAAATTTGACAGCGGATTTGTCGATCCAAGGCTCGGTGGATGTGCCGTCATCCTGCAACGCCTTGCCGATGGACGGAATGGCGAGGATCGAGGGCAGGCTCGACATGCCCATCTCCGCAAGCATCGGACGCAGCGCGACCGCGGCCCGCACGCCGCCGAAGCGGCCGGCCGAGTAGCAGACGATGCTGGAGGGGCGGTAGGCATATTCCTCGAGAAAATAGTCGAGCGTGTTCTTCAGGGCCGCCGGAAGCGAATGATTGTACTCGGCGCTGACGATCATGAAGCCGTCGGCCCGGCGGTAGAGATCGGCGAGCCGTTCGAGCGTCTCCGGCGCCTCGCCGCGGGGATACTCCTTGTACATCTTGTCGAGGAGCGGCAGATCGAGCTCCATCGGGTCGACCAGCACCGGCTCGTGGCCGCGCTCGCGCAGCTTGGCGATGATGAAGTTTGCCGCCTTGATTCCCTGGCGCTCAGAGCGCACGGAACCGAGGATGACGGGAACGAGGAGGGACATGGGCAGCGGCTTTCGATGACGTGGAGCGTGATCGTCCGACGCTTCAGCCCGCTGCGTCAAGCGCCAGAATGTGGTTGTCCCATTCGAGATCGGCGCGGGTCGGGGAATCGTCTTCCTCGAGACGGATGACGTCTCCGGTGCCGCTCGTCGCCAGGAAGCCGGTGCCATCGGGCGCGAGGCCGCAGCCGTCCTGGATGATGTGGCGGCCGAGGATGTTGCCGGTTGTCGCTTCCAGGACCAGCATGGTGTTGCCGACCGGCGAGGAGACCGCCACCCGCGCACCATCGCGGCTGGTGGCGACCGAGCCGATGTAGTTGCCGAGGCCGGCGAGGTCGGTCGGGGGCATGTCGGTGAAGGCCAGCGGCTTGCCGGCCTCGGCAAAGCCGACGAGCGGCGGCGCGTCGCTCGACGGGCCCTGATACTGGCCGCCGAACCACACCCGGCGAGCGGCATCGATGGCGATGTGGTGGAGCGACAGCTTGTGCAGGGATTTCGGCAGGAACTGCTTGTCGACCAGATCGCCGCTCCGACGATCGATGAAGGCAATGGAGGGCTCCATCGTCGAAATGTTCAGCATCTGCCGGCCATAGTCGGGATGGGTCTCGATCCCGCCATTGGCGACGACGATGGTCTCGCCATCCGGCATCAGCAACGCCTCGTGGGTGTCCATGCCGTGGGAGTCGAACTCGCCGATCCGCCGGTAGCCGGCGGCGACGTCATAGACGCCGATCACGCCGCGGGCCGCATCGAAATCGTTCTCCGTGGCGTACAACAGCGCGCCGTCCGGCGAGAAGAAGCCATGGCCGAAGAAATGCCGGCCGTCGATCGCGGTCAGCGTCTGGAGCGTCTCGCCACTCGCCGGATCGAAGACGATGGCGAAGGTGCGGGGGCGGCGGGCGAAGACGACGGCGCGGCGGCTGACCGGATCAAAGGCGACGTCGTGGCCACGATCGGGCAGGGAGACGGTGGAGACGATGTCGCCGCGCTCGGAGAAGATCGCACAGCCATAGCTGCCGTCCGCCCGGCGACAGGAGGCGCCGAACAGGGCGTCGGCCCGCCCGAAGGCCGCGGCCGAGCGTGGGCTCAGGGTGGCGACGAAAGCGGCGCCGGCACCGGCAAGGAAGCGGCGGCGGTCGAGGAGAATGCCGCGGCTGGCGGGAGGCGGGCGGAAGGGCATCGTCAAGTTTCCTTCTGCGACGGGGCGCTGCGCCCGGGGCGCCGGCATGCAACCCAGGCACTTCTTCGCCGCTCAGTCGCCGTCGAGAGCCGAGAAGCCGGTGGACAGGCCGAGCGACGGCGAGAGCTGATCGGCGAACTGGGACTGCAGGCTGTCGGTGACGATGAGCAGGTAGGTCAGCTCCTGGCGCTGTTCGGGCTGCGCCGCGACGTCGGCCAGCGGCGGGGCGAGGGCCGCAAGCGTGCGGTCGGCATTGGCGAATTCGAACCGGATCGAATCCCCCAGATAGGTTTGCGGCGCCGGCAGAAGGCTGACCACCTCCGACGTGACGAAGAGGTCCCGCATGCCGGCAAAGTTCGCGCGCAGCGATGCAAGGGCAAGCTCGGACCGGGGGAACAGCAAGAGGTTGGGCCTGGCGTCCTCGGCGCTCTCGCCCATGGCCGGGCGCAGCCGCAGATCGCGGATCACCTCGAATCCATGGATGAAGATGCCGACGATCTCCTGCAGGGAGTCCGTCGCGCTGCGCCAGGCCGGGTCGGCGGCGTTCGGCCGCGTCAGGCGAGCGGCGATGCCGTCCGCATCGGCCCAGCCTGCGTCCAGGTCGGCGGCGATGCCGGCGAGATTGCGGGCGATCGCCCTGCCATAGCTGCAGCGAAATGCGTCGCCGTCCACAGCGAGCGTGTCGGCGTCCGTGCCGAAAAGCACGAACTCCAGTGCGCCCAGTCCCTGCACCGCGACGGACTTGCCTGCGAGGCTCTGCGCGGTCGTCGCGCTTTCGTCCCGGCTGCCGAGGATCCCCTGGATCTGGCGGAGCGCGATGCCGCGGCGGTCCGGGAAGAACAGGATCTTCTCGAGGCGGTTGTCCTCCAGGACCGGGCCGAAACGCACGAACTCGATCCGCGACCAACTGCCTGCCAAATCTGCGAAGCTATCGCGGGCTGTCGCCAGCGCCGCTCCGCCGGGATGGGTGCAGAGCGATTCCATCGCTTCTACCGCCACGTCCGCGCTCTCGTGGAAATCGCCATAACCGGGACGGATGAAGGCGTCGATGGCGTTTTCCACGACGGCGAGCTTGTTGTCGGCTGTCGTGGCTCTGGTCCGCTCGGGGGGGCCGTCTTCCTGGGCCTGCGCGGCCATGCCGGCCCCGAGGAACATCGTGAGGCCGAACAAGGCACCGCGGGACAGGATGCCGGTCATAGGGACTCCAGGAAGGCGTGCAGTGCGTCGCGGTCGGCCTTCTCCATTGCGGCATAGGCATCGCGCGAGGCCTGTCCCTCGCCGCCATGCCACAGGATCGCTTCAGCCAGGTTGCGGGCGCGTCCGTCGTGCAGGAACATCGTGTGGCCGTTGACCGTCTCGGTCAGCCCGATGCCCCACAAGGGCGGTGTGCGCCACTCAGTTCCGTCGGTGTCGCCCACCGGCCGATTGTCGGCCAGGCCATCGCCCATGTCGTGCAGCAGGAAGTCCGAATAGGGCCAGATCAGCTGGAACCTGAGGGCCTTGTCCTCGGCATCGCGGGAGGTGACGAATTTGGGCGTGTGACAGGCGGCGCAGCCGGCATCGTAGAACAACCGCTTGCCCTTGAGCACCGCCGGATCGTCGACGTTGCGCCGGGCCGGGACGGCGAGATTCTGCGAATAGAAGGTGACGAGCCCCAGAATGGGGTCGGGTGCCTCCACCTCGCCGAGACGGGGCTGCACGCCGGACGGCGCGTCCCGGCAGATCGTCTGGGCGATCGCACATTCGCCGAAGGCGTCGGTGACCAGCGGCGTCGAGATGCCGATGTCTCCGGCAAAGGCTTCGGCGGACTGGATCTCGATGGTCGGAATGGTTGCCTTCCAGCCGAACCGCGCCAAGACCATGTCGCCGGTCTCCGCGTCGCGGGCCATGGAGTGACGGCCCGAAATGCCGTCGCCATCGGTATCGTTCGGATCGGCAAGGGCGAGAATGTCCGCGGGCTCGATCTGCTCGACAAGGCCGAGGCCGATCATGGGCGGCGCGACCCGCGGCGACATCAGGACATTTTCGGCCATCGGACCATAGGCGAGATCGGCGACGGCATAGGTCGGATGGCGCAGGGAGACGGTTGTCCCGTCGGCGAGTGCCACAGCCTGCTCGGCATAATCGACGACAAGGCGACCCTCGGGCTCGAGGCCAGGCGTGGCGAAGGTCTGCAACTGGCCGCCATAGGTCGGCTCGGGAATGCGGCTGAGTTCGTGGCTCTCCAGCTTGCGACGCTCCTCGCCGGTAGATGGTGGCACCGACAGGCGAAGGAACATCGAGACGGCGTCTTCGCCCGGATGCGGCGGACGGCCGCGGCCGTCCTTGATGTGGCAGCTCTGACAGGAACGGGCGTTGAACAGCGGACCGAGCCCGTCGGATGCCTCGGTCGAGGAGGGGGAGGAGACCCACAGCTTGCGGAACAGGGCGTTGCCCAGCTTGAATCGATCCTCGCCGGCAAAGGTCTGGTTCGCCGAGACGTGACTGAAGGAGTCGCGATTGACGAGCTTGAGCGACGTGGCGCCGCCCCCCGGCATGGCCTCGAAATCTTCCGGCTTCGAGAAATCAGTGGTCGGGGCGGTCACGGCGCGTACCCGCGCCAGATCCTTCGGCGTCAGGTCGTCGCGGGCGGGGCGATCGAGACCGATCGCGGCGCTGATGGGCAGAGCGGCCGGCACGATGACGGCGGCTGCAAGAATTGCCATGCTTGCGGCGAAGTGCACTCGCCTCTCCCGATGTCTGCTCGGCGATGTCGCCGTGCCCTGTATCGTTGATCGTCACGATGCCTGCACTGCGGCGAAGCGTCCCGTGGGGCTGGTGTGGCAAGACCGGCGAACCATCGATCCGCCGGTCTTTCAGCCGGTGCTTACTGGAAGACCGCGTTGACGTTGTCCAGGCTGTCGGAGCCCTCGATGCTGACGTTGCCCAGGTCGAGCTCGGCGACAGCTCGCTCGATCGCCCGGGTCTGGGCGACCAGCGCGTCGATCGCCGCCTGGACGCGGGCATTGCCGGTATCGTTGCCTTCGCCGATCTGCTGGTCGTAGGCCTCGCCGTCCTCGGCGGCCTTCGCGATCGCCTGCATGACAACCACGGATTCATCGAGCCTGGCCCGCAGTTCCTCGTCGATGTCCGGCGCGCTCGCTGCGACGAGATCGGACACCGAGGGGCCTTGGACGATCGTTCCGTCGGTGCGCTCGTAGCTGCCGGTATAGACGTTGCGGATTCCGACGGCGTCGTGGAGATGCGACATGTGGGTGTTGTCGGAGAAGCAGTCATGCTCTTCCTTCGGATCGTGCAGCAGCAGGCCGAGCTTCATGCGCTCGCCGGCCAGTTCGCCGTAGGACAGGGAGCCCATGCCGGTGAGGATCGCCGATATGCCGCTCTCGGGAGAATCGAGCAGGGCCTTGCGGGCCGCGCCGTCATCTTCCCAATTGCCGACCATCTCCTCCAGATCGGTGACGAGGAGATCGGTTGCCGCATCGAGATACTGGCCGCGGCGGTCGCAATGGTCGCCGGTGCAGTCGTCGCCCCTGGCGAAGTCGGTGTAGGGCCGGTTACCGGAACCGGCGTCGGTGCCGTTCAGGTCTTGGCCCCAGAGCAGAAACTCCACGGCGTGGTAGCCGGTGGCGACGTTGGCCTCGATGCCGCCGGCTTCCTGCAGCTTGTCCTGGAGGAGGGCGGGCGTGATCGTCGAGGCATCGATCGTCTCGCCGCCGATGGTGATCGACGGATTGGCGATGATGTTGGCGGTATAGAGATTGTTGACGTCGGACTCCGTGCCGTAGACGTCGGCGACGTAGTCGATCAGGCCTTCGTCCAGCGGCCAGGCATTCACGCGGCCTTCCCAGTCGTCGACGATCGGGTTGCCGAAACGGAACGCCTCGGTTTCCTGGTAACTCGGCCGGGCGGCCCGCCAGGCATCGCGGGCAGCCTGCAGCGTCGCGTCACTTGGCTCTGCGATCAACGCATCGGTCGCCTCGTCCAGGCTCTTCGCCGCGGCAAGCGCGTCCTGATAGCCGGCCAGAGCGATGTCCGAATAGGTCGCCAGGACTGCGGCCTGGTCGGGCGCCGTGTCGGCTGCGAACGCCGCGGGGGCGGCGGCGAGTAGGAAGGCACCGGAAAGGGCGGCGAGGCCGGTTCGGGCCATGGGGCGATGAGTGATCATGTTCGTGCTCCAGTTCTGGTCGAACGCCGGTCCGACCCTGCCGAATTGCCACGGGCGAGCCGTCAGCCCCGACCGTCGCTTCCGGCTAGAACCTGGAGCAGGTCAAAGTCAACTATTAAAGTCAAGTTTAAAGTCGTTCAAAAGCAACCGCTCTGCTTGGCTTTGCTTTGGCAGCCGCAGCAGCTAGCCCTTCGAAACGTCGCGCAGGTTGAGGAGGAAGCTTGGCTCCAGTTCGAAGTCCTCGACGGCAGTCGCCGATACCGCGTTCTGCTTCCAGTTGGCGATGAAAGCCCACGGGGCGTCCTCGTGAATGATCGCCTGCAGCCGATTGTAAAGCACACCCCGCTCGGCGGGGTCGGTGGTCTGGCGTGCCTCGTCGAGCAGCCGGTCGACCTCAGTATTAGCATAATAGCCGGAGTTGAACCCGCCGGTCTCGGGCATGGCGTCGCTGCGCAGCGCAAGGAACGGCAATGTGTCCGGGTCATTGGTCATCCACGCCATCTCGGCCATGTCCGCCTTGCCCTGCAGGCCGGGATTGACGTTGGAGAGGAAGGTATTCCACTCGTAGGTCTCGATCCGCGCATTGAGCCCCACCTCCTTCAGGTCCGCCTGGATCGCCGTCGCCATGGCCACCGGGTCGAGCATGCCCGAGCCACCCTCGGCGACGTAGAAGGTGAGGTTGGCACCCTCGACACCCGCCTGGCGGATTAACTCGCGGGCCTTCTCCGGATCATGGGGATACGGCTCGACCGAACCATCATTGGCCCAGGCGAAGGCCGGCGGGATGGGGCCCGCCGCAACCTCGGCGGTGCCATGCAGGACGTCGTCGATCAGGCCCTGCTTATCGATGGCGTAATTGACCGCCTGGCGGACGCGCTTGTCCGAAAACGGACCCTCCTTCGTATTGAGGATCAGGAACCACAGATGTGGGCCAGTTTCCTCGTGGACGACGAAATTCGGATCGTTGCGAAACGTCGCCAGGCTTTCGGGCGGTACCTCGGCCATGATGTCGATCCCGCCTGACAGCATCTGAGAGGTGCGTGCGCTGGCTTCCGGGATCGGTCGGAAGACGACCGTTTCCATCGGGGCAGGGCCGTCCCAATAATCCTCGTTGCGGACCAGGACCACCTCGGTTTCGGCCTTCCACTCCGAGAAGCGGAACGCTCCCGTCCCGACCGGTGCGCTGCCGAATGCCTTGGCTACGTCCGCCACAGCTGCGGGCGAGACGATCAGCCCGGTCGGATAGGCCAGATTGGACAGGAAGGGGGCGAAGGGCTCCTTCAGGCGGAAGGTCACCGTCATCTGGTCGACGATCTCCACCGTCTCGACGGCCGAGAAGAAGAAGGCCAGTGGGAAGGGGCCGGTTTCATGCTGGGGATGGTCCGGGTCCAGCATCCGGTCGAAGGTGAATTTCACCGCCTGGGCATCGAAGGCCGTACCGTCGTGAAAGGTCACACCTGGCCGCAGGTTGAAGGTGTAGGCGATCTTGTCGTCGGAAATGGTCCAGTCGGTTGCCAGTGCTGGCTCGACTTCGAGCGTGCCGCTCTTGAACCGCACGAGCCCGTCGAAGACGTTCGTCAGAATGCGAAAGTCGTTTGTCGCCGTTACGGCCTGCGGGTCCAGCGACTTCGGCTCTGCGACTTGGCCGACGATCAGCGTATCCGCGGGAGTCTGCGCTGCAGTCGGGCCGGCAAGCGCAGTCAGAAGGGCTGCGAGGACGGTGGCGAACCATCTCATGAAACTGCTCCGGTGAATCGGCTGGGCAACGCGATGTCGCTGATTCACCCTTGTGCATCAACCGGCAGGCCGAAATGAGACAAGCTGGCGTCTCGGCGCGAGACACCGCTGCTGCCGGCCACGTGAAGTGGGCGGTATCGCCACCTTGCGGGGATCAGTAAAAGAGATCGAAGAAATAGCTCGCCACGGCGAGCAATGTGCCGACGACAGCCGTGGGAATCATGATGCTGCCGACGCGTTGGTCGGCCAAGGCAGCGCCACCCTGCAGATCCTCACGCCGGGACGGACTGAGATAGAAGCCGCGACGGCCCAGCCTGATCCGCTGTTTTGGCGGCTCGGTCCGGGCCCAACTCTGCGGTGCATAATGGATCGGCATCGGAGCCTCCGTTGGCTCGCTGTCCGATTGCGATACCGCGGCTGGTGCAGGCGATGTCGGTACCGCTGTATCCATCCGCGAGTGTGACGACGGGGCGTCCGGACCGGCGGACATCACATAGCCGTCATTGCCAAATCCTGGCGGAAACGCAGAAACACCGAGCATCGCAGACCTCCGCCGACACAACGCACGGCGACACGGATGGTTGCATGTGCGATCGGCGAAGTCACTGATCCGGTTCCTTAGTTGGCTTTCAGAGGACAAATTCGAAGCCGCTCCCTATTCAACCGATTTTAATGCCGCCAGCCCGCGTCGGGCACTGGACGCGCCGGGCCAGGGTCATCATTAGGGGGAAGACCAATCGACAGGCCGCGGGGGCCGTCGGTGTCGAAGGGGAGAGCCATGCTGAGAACGCAGACCGTCCGAGAGATCCTGTCCTGGTACGAGGGCGAGACGCCCGGCCTGAAGAGCAACCTCTCCCGCCTGCTGATGCACGGCAAGCTTGCCGGAACCGGCCGAGTCGTGATCCTGCCGGTCGACCAGGGCTTCGAACATGGCCCGGCACGCAGCTTCGCGCCGAATCCGGTCGGTTACGACCCGCACTATCTCTATCAACTGGCCATCGACGCAGGCGTATCCGGCTATGCCGCGCCGCTCGGCCTCCTGGAGCAGGGGGCCGACACCTTTGCCGGCGAGGTGCCCCTGATTCTCAAGCTGAACAGCGGCAATTCGCTGGTCGGCGGCAGCGACCAGGCCGTGACCGCGAAGGTCGAGGACGCCATGCGGCTCGGCTGCGTCGGCGTCGGCTTCACCATCTATCCGGGTGCGGACAGTTCCTACGCCATGATCGAGGAACTGCGCGAGATCAGCCACGAGGCCAAGTCGCGCGGTCTGATGACGGTCGTGTGGTCCTATCCGCGCGGCGGGAAGGTGACGAAGGACGGCGAGACCGCCCTGGACATCATCGCTTATGCCGCGCACATGGCTGCCCTGATGGGGGCCACGATCATCAAGGTGAAGCTGCCGACCCCGCACGTCGATTTCGAGGCCGCCAAGGCGACCTACGAGAAATACGCCATTGCCGGAGACACAGGTGCGGCACGCGTGCGGCATATCATGCAGGCGGCCTTTGCGGGCAAGCGGCTCGTAGTCTTTTCGGGCGGTGCCGCAAAGAACACCGACGAGCTTCTCGATGAGGTCCGCTCCATTCGGGAAGGCGGCGGCAACGGTTCGATCATCGGACGCAATTCCTTCCAGCGGCCGAAGGAAGAGGCGCTGGCTCTCCTCAATGAGGTCATGGAGATCTATCGCTAGCGTCCACGGGGCGGTGCCGGAAACGGCTCCGCCGGGATCACTCGGGAGATCGGTTAAAGCGCCACGGCCGACGCGTTCGTGCTACCGTGGCGCGATGAGGGCGTGTCGACCATCAATCGGGACTGTCGTGACGACGGCTGCGCTCTGGTTCGGAGCGGCGTTCATCGCGCTCGGCGGCAGGGCGGAGGCCGCGGAACTCCTCATGTTCGAGCAGGCCGGCTGTCCGTTCTGCCGTGCCTTCGACGAAGAGATCGCGCCGGGCTACCCGGATAGCCGGGCCGGCCAGGTGGCGCCGCTGCGCCGCGTCGACATCCATGAGGATCGCCGCGGCGGCATCGCAGAACTGGCACCGGCAGTATTCACGCCGACCTTCGTCCTGCTGGGAGACGACGGCCGCGAGATCGGACGGCTGGAAGGTTATCCCGGTCGAAGGTGGTTCTATCCGGAGATCGAGACCCTGATCGACCGATTGCCTGAGTCAGGGAGCGAGCCATCAGTTGCAATGCCCGACCCGGCCCTGCCTGCTCCGCGGCCCTGAGGGAGGCCGGAAACAGAGCGGCCGCCCGGAGGCGGCCGCAATGATTGTCTGACGAGGATCCGGCGCGGCTTACTGCGCGGCTGCGGCGGCCAGCGCCTCGGCCGGATCGCGGGTCGCGCCGCTTTCGTCGAAGGAGGCGAGATAGGCGAGAACGTCGACCATCTCCTTCTCTTTCTTGATCCCCGGGAACACCATCTTGGTCCCCTTCACCACGGCGCGCGGATCAGTCAGCCAGGCCGTCATCAATTCCGCGTTCCAAGCCGCCTTGTCAGTCGACCATTCCGCGAAAGCCGGCGAGTAGTTGTATCCCTCGACGACGCCCGGCTTTGCGCCGATGATGCCGTTGAGCTCCGGACCGATCTTGTTCTTGGCGCCTTCACCGACGGCATGGCAGGCCATGCACTTGCGGAACACCGACTTGCCGGCATCCGGGTCTCCGGCGGTCTGTGCCGATGCCCCGGTGGCCAGTGTCAGGGAGAGCAATGCTCCCGCGGTGACTATCAACCTGTTCATTTTTCCTCCAACTGACGATGTGTCTGAGAGGACAATATGGAACGGTTCCAGAGACGGCAATCAGGCATGTCCGCGTTTTCGGGTCGCAGCGGTGATCGGATCTCTCGCCGGGATCGACGGTGCATGCGCTGCTGCGACACGTTCGTGCGTCGGTACCTGGCGCTTGCGCGGAGCTTCCAGCCTTGGCTTGGGATCGGCCACGGCTCCGAGGCCGCGTACGTCGACACCCGGAGCATCCGTGGCGCGACGATCATGCGGAATTCGCGGAAGAATAGGGCTGCATTCTTCGAACGGGCCGTTGGCCGAGTGAAACGGCGATCGAGCGAGAGACTTGCGAAGGCCGATTTCACCGCGATGCTGCAAGGCGACGCGGATTGCATTGAGGGTGACGACATTGTGTCGGACGTTCCGCTTCGTCGCAGTTTGGCAGGCATCCCGCGCAAGCCTCTGCGGCCCGCGGTTTTGGCCAGGTCCAGCCGGCCGGACACGTTATTGCGATGCGTCGTAGGAATAACTTCCGACACAACTTCGCCGCAATGATTAAGCGCTCAGCTAAACGACCTCTTGTCGTAAACCATCGTTTTTAAGAGGGAATAAAGGATCCATCGTTACAAAGGATTCACGACGCCGGGTCGTCTGGGTCCTCGTTGCGGATCGGCAACACGGCTGAGGAGAACGTATTCCTGCCATTTTCTGAGCACGGATGCGAACCATAACCCTCCCGAACCCGCCAGTCGGGTCCGGCTTTCGGGGCCGATGGAAACGTCGGGCCGAAGACAAGTCGCGTCAGCGACATAATGGAGTACGACTATGAAACGCCTTGCACTGCTTCTCGCCACCACCGCTTTCGTGACCCCGGCACTCGCCGCCGACGTCATCTACCAGGAGCCGCCGGCACCGGCGCCGATGGCCATCGAGCCCATCGCCACGACCGCTACCTGGACCGGCCTGTATATCGGTGGCCAGGCTGGCGTCGCCTTCGGCAACGACAGCGGCTCGATCGGTTTCGATCCGGGTAACGACGGCACCTTCGGCAACGGCACGCTGGATAATGGCGACGATTCCGACGCTGGCTTCATCGGCGGTGGTCACATCGGTTACGACTACCAGATCAACGACTTCGTCGTGGGTGCGGTTGCCGACATCAACTACATCGATGCCGAGACCAACCGCAGCTACACGACCCCAAATGGATCGACGTTCAGCGCCAACAGCGACATCAACTATCTGGGCACGGTCCGGGCACGCCTCGGCTACGCCATGGACAGCGTGCTGCTCTATGGTACGGGCGGTCTGGCCTATGCCGGCGTCGACAACAACATGTCGACAGCTCCGTCGGGTACCGAGTTCAACGGCTACACGTTCGAGCAGGACGAGAACGACACCGACATCGGCTATGCCGTCGGTGGTGGCGTTGACGTGATGGCGACCAGCAACATCTCGTTCGGCGTTGAGTACCTCTACACGAACCTCGGTTCGAACGATCAGACGATCACGGGTACCAATAGTACCAACACCGTCAACTTCACCAGCGAGTCGAACGACGACGACCTGGACTTCCACACGATCTGGGCCAAGGCCTCGTATCGCTTCAACTAAGAACGGTTCCGGACGCCCCCCGCGTCCGGTCTTTCTTCTGAGCCCGGCGGATCCCTGCGATCCGCCGGGCTTTTCGTTGGCGGATGGTCGGTGGGTCAGGCGAGAGGCGGCAGGATGAGGTCGGCGCGGCGCGGCAGGTCGGCACCCCGGCGCGAGCAGGTGATGGCCGCGGCCGCGACCGCGAAGGCGAGCAGCGACTCGACGGTGGCGCGTTCGGCCTGCCGCAGCGCCGGGCGCGACAGGTGCCCGCGCTCCTTCAATGCCGCCAGCAAGGCCGCCTGGAAGGTGTCGCCAGCCCCGACCGTGTCGGCGACGGCGATCCGCCGTCCGTCGACGGACGCGGTGACGCCGCCCGCCGTCAGGGCCACCGCGCCCTTTTCGCCGCGAGTCACCACCGCCATGTCGGCGCCGGCGCCGACCCAGTCGGCGAGGACCGCCTCGACGTCCTGCCCGGGATAGAGCTGCTCCAGATCCTCCTCGCTGGCCTTCACCAGTGCCGCGAAGGGGACGAGTTCGGCCACCTTGTCGCGCCAGATGGCGATGTCGGGCTCGATCGCGGTGCGGATATTGGGATCGTACGAGACGAAACGCCGCTCCGCCTCCTGGCGCACCAGCCGCATGAGCGCCGAGGCGGTCGGCTCGGTCACGGTGGAGTAGGAGGCGAGGTGGATTGCGGCAAGTTCTTCGGGGAACGCGTCGGGCACGTCCGACGGCTCGATCGAGCGATCCGCCGTGCCGTCGATGTAGAAGGCATAGGCCGGGGAGCCATCGGCTCCCAGCGAGACCATCGCGAGCGTAGTGTTGCGGTCGGTCGGGATCAGGAAACGCTGGTCGATCGACTCGCGTGCCATGAAACCGCGGATCCGGCTACCGAAGACATCGCGCGACACTTTCGTGAAGAAGCCAGCGGGGTGACCGAGCCGGGCAAGGCCCAGCGCAACATTGAGCGGCGAGCCGCCCACCCGGCCGGCCAGTGCGATCTGTGCCACGTCGTCGCCGGTTTCGACGAACAGATCGAACAGCGCATCGCCGCAACTGAGGAACATGGCAGGCCTCCCGCGCCTCGTATCCGTTTTCCCTGACCAATGCGGCTAGCAGGTCTCGGCGATGCGGGGAAGGCAAGCGGCGGTGGGGATTGACGCCGCGACGGGCTTTTCTCCGCGGCCAGCACGCCTATGATCGCCAGCCAACGCAATCTTGAAGGAAACCGCAGCAATGGCATTTCAACGGGTCAATGGCGTCGTTCTCCATCACAAGGTCGAGGGGAATGCCGCGGGGCCGACGCTGGTCTTTGCCAATTCGCTCGGCACGGATTTCCGGATATGGGATGCCATGGTGGCCGATCTGGCCGCCGACTACAGGATCGTGCGCTACGACAAGCGCGGCCATGGCCTGTCCGAGGCGACCCCGTCACCCTACGCCATGGAGGACCACGTCGCTGATTTGAAGGCCCTCATCGGTCATCTGGGCATCGTCGATCCGCTGGTTGTCGGCCTGTCGATCGGTGGCATGATTGCGCAAGGGCTGGCGGCAAGACATCCCGAAATCGCGAAGGGCCTGGTTTTGATGGACACCGCCCATCGGATCGGTTCGGACGAGCTCTGGAACCAGCGGATCACGGCGATCGAAGCCGATGGGATCGGGGCGATCTCCGACCAGATCCTGGAGCGCTGGTTCACGCCGGCCTTCCGGGAGCCGGGAAATCCCGATTTCGTCGGCTATTCCAACATGCTTTTGCGCACGCCGCTGGCAGGTTACCTCGGCAGCTGCTGCGCGTTGCGCGACGCCGACTACACCGAGCCGACCCGCCGTCTCGATCTGCCGGTGCTCTGCGTCGTCGGAGACCATGACGGCTCGACGCCGCCCGATCTCGTGCGCTCGACCGCGGACCTCATCAAGGGGGCGCGCTTCGAGATCGTCGAAGATGCCGGACATCTGCCCTGCATCGAGCAGCCGCGGGCCACGACGAAACTCGTCGCCGACTTCGCGGCACAGGTCTTCGGCGCAGATTCCGGCCGATGACGGCTGCTGTCTTCTCCAATCCGATCCTTGCCGGGCTGCTCGGCGACGAGGAACTCTCCTCCTATTTCACGCCTGCCTCCGACATCGAGGCGATGCTCGTCTTCGAATCCGCGCTGGCGCAGGCGCAGGCCGACGAAGGCCTGATATCCCTTGACGCCGCAAAGGCGATTGCCGCGCACACCCTGGATTTCACGCCGGATATCGCCGGGCTCGCCGAAGGCACGGCACGGGACGGCGTGGTGGTACCAGAGCTTCTGCGCCAGATCCGTTTGGGGCTTGGTGAAGAGGCCGCGAAGGCGCTGCACACGGGCTCAACCAGCCAGGACGTGATCGACGCGTCCATGGCAATGCGGATGATGGGCGTATCGCTGGTGCTGGACCGGCGCCTGGACGCGCTGGTCGATGGCCTGGCCCGATGGAGCATCGATGCCGGCAGCGCGGAGGTGATGGCCCATACCCGCATGCAGGCGGCACGGCCCACACGCTTCGTGCGCAAGCTGTCGGCCTGGTCCGACCCACTGGTGCGATGCCGGCTGCGGCGAGAGGAAATTGCGCCGCGCGCTTTCGCATTGCGATTCGGCGGCCCTGTTGGCGATCGGGCCGATCTGGGCAACAAGGCCGATGCGGTGGCGACCCGTCTGGCCGGCGCGCTGGGCCTGTGGCCGGCGCCGGGCTCGCTGCATTCGGACCGCGACGGCATCGCCGAATTTGGCAATTGGCTGTCGCTGATCACCGGTGCCCTGGGCAAGTTCGGGCAGGATCTGGCGCTGTCCCTGCAGACGGAGAACGGCGAGCTGTCACTGGTGGGCGGGGGCGGCTCCTCGGCGATGCCGCACAAGCAGAATCCGGTGGGGGCAGAGGTGCTGGTGACGCTGGCGCGCTTCAACGCGACGCTGATCGCCGGCCTGCATCAGTCGCTGGTCCACGAGAACGAACGCTCCGGCGCCGCCTGGACGCTGGAATGGATGATCCTGCCGCAGATGGCGATGGCAGCCGGCGCGGCGACGCGAACGGCGCAGGATCTGCTCGGCCGGCTCTCGCTGGCGGAGCCATACCAGAGCGGGTGAGGCTTCGTCGTAACAGCGGATCTGGGGTGCGAGCGGACCAGCCTGCACCACCTGCTCGACCCGGCCACGCAGCAGATGGACGCCGCAGGACCTTGCTGCGGTCCTGCGGCGCGGCCGCTCAGGCGGCGCGATCCAGCCGCGAGCGCGACGTCATCGCATCCCGGCCAAGGCGATCGTCGCCGGCTTCGTCGTCCAGCCGGAAGCGTTCGACCACGTCGGCAAGATTGCGGGCGTCGCCCGCGAGCGCCTGAACGGCTGCCGTCGTCTCTTCGACCAGTGCGGCATTCTGTTGGGTCGCCCTGTCCATCTCCGCGGCCGCGCCCGACACTTCCTTGAGGCTCGTGGCCTGTTCGCAGGCGGAACCCGCGATCCGCCCGATCATCTCGGCCATCGCCGCAACTTCGTGGACGATCTCCTCGAGGCTCCGACCGGAGGCGGTGACCAGTTCGACGCCGCTCTTCACCTCGTCGCGCGAGGTCGAGATCAGCAGCTTGATCTCCTTCGCTGCATCGGCCGAGCGCTGGGCGAGGCCCCGCACTTCCTGCGCAACAACGGCAAAACCACGTCCGGCCTCTCCGGCTCGCGCGGCTTCGACGCCGGCATTCAGCGCCAGGAGGTTGGTCTGGAAGGCGATCTCGTCGATCACGCCGATGATCTCGCCGATCTGGTGGGAGGACGCCTCGATGCGGCTCATGGCGGCGACGGCCCGGGAAACCACTTCTCCGCCCTTTTCGGCCTTGTCGCGTGCGGCGGTCGCAACGTTTCGCGCCTGACTGGAGCTTTCGGCGGTCTGGTTCACAGCCACCGTCACCTCGCCGAGCGCAGCGACGGTCTGTTCCAGCGAGGCGGCCTGCTGCTCGGTGCGGTGGGCCAGATCCGCGGAGGACTGGGCGATCCCGTCCGTCGCTCGCTCGACGCTGTCCACCGTCGAGGCCACTTCCGCCAGCGCGTCTGCCAGGGCGCCGACCGCGCTGTCGAAGTCGGTACCGATCTTGGCGAAGGCCTGCGGCAGCTTCGTCGCGAGCCGGGCGCGCAGGTCGCCGCCGGCAATCTGGTTCAGGGCAGTTGCCAGCGTGTCGATCGCGCGGGTCTGTTCCTCCGCCGCCTTGGCCTCGGCAGCCTGTGCCCTGGCCTGGTTCTCCCGCATCTCGACCATCACGGTGAGGTCGACGAGAAAGGTGACGAAGGCCGGCTTGTCGTTGATCCGGGTCGCCATGATGGTGACGAAGCCGGGGAAAGTGGTGCCGTCGAGGCGCCGGGTCGTCCATTCGAATCGCGTCGAGCCGTTCTTCGCCGCCTCGGCGAGGATGTCGCGGATGCGGGCCTCGCTTCGGCTGCCGTCCGGCTGAAGCTCCGGCGAGATGGCCTTGGGGCTGAGTCCGATGATGCCTTCGCGCTGGCCGCGCAGCATGGCTTCCGTCGCCGGATTGCAGTCGCGGATCAGGCCGTCCTGCAGGATGTAGTAGCCGTCGGGCGAAACCTCGATCACCGCATCGGCGAACTGCTCGCGATAGCTTCTCTGTTTGCGCAGCATGTGCAGCATGTTTGCGTTCCCCCCGCAACGATCCGCAAATTCTATCCGAACCTGCTGAACGAAACGTTGATCTCGCCTGATACGAAGAAGTCCACATTCCTAGTTGGGTCGATTTTGCTTGGCAGGGGGCGTCTCGTCTTTGGCTGCCGTTAGGGTCCGAGCAGCGTATAGGTGCCGAATGCGGGAATCTTGATCCCGAGGCGGCGCGGATCGAGGCCCGCGACGAGGCCGAGGAAATTGACTTCCAGACCAGACTCCCAGCCGATGACGAGGCCTGCATAGCCCCAGAGCGACAGTCGCAACTCGGCCCGCGCCGGATCGAGCGCGACGAGCCTGCCTTCCGACGGATAGTCCCGGCCGACCGCGGCGGCCGGCAGCGTCGCCGCGATGCCGGGCACGGCGCGCATGACATGGGCCACGAAGGTATTGGAGTTCGGGCCGGGGAAGATGTGATAACCGCCCGTTGCCGCGAAGGGATAGGCGGCGATGGCCTCCCGGACCTGGGGGATCACGCGCTCGGCAGCGGGGCCTGTCACGGCCACGACGATCACAGGAAGGTTGGAATACCAGAACCCGTCGGCGGCCCGATGGTTCTGCCGGATCGGCATGCCCCAGCCGACCTTGTCCCAGCGTTCGTAGCTGGCCGCGCCTTCCTCCTTCACCACGATCCATGAATGCTGGGAGATCGCGCCCTTCATGCCCCCGGTGCGGGCGGCCATGATGTAGAGCGCGGCCGGCCGGCTGTCGGCTGGCGATGGCAGGATCCTGGCCGAATCCCAGTTCGCCTGATGCCACGAACCGGGATGTTCGCCGGCCCACCAGAGCAGTGCGGACAAGGCGGCCGGCAAGAGATAGACCCCGGCAATGAGAAGCAGCAGCAGTTTCAAGGGACGCATCGGCTCGCGAGGCAGGTGGCGGGGGGGATGTGAGGCTGTTAAGGAAGCGGCGTTTCGAAACAGCAGCTTAAGGTCGAGGTGCGCAATGGCAAACCCAGTTCTCGTGGAAGTGACCCGTGGCTGCATCACGGAAAGCTTCCACCGCGCTGGCTTTGCGCTGGTCGACGGCGCAGGCGAGGTGATCGAGTCGCGCGGCGACATCCTGCGGCCGGTCTTTCCCCGCTCGGCCATCAAGGTGTTTCAGGGCATTCCGCTGATCGAGACGGGGGCGGCCGATGCGTACGGCTTGAGCGATCCGGAACTTGCGCTCGCCTGCGCATCTCATTCCGGGGAGGACGGGCATGTGCGTCTTGCCGCGGAGATGCTGGCCAAGGCCGGGCTGGATGCAACGGTTCTCGAATGCGGTTGCCACTGGCCGTTCGATGCGCCGGTGGCACGCGATCTCGCACGCCGCGGCGAGACGCCCACGGCACTGCATAACAATTGTTCTGGCAAGCATGCGGGATTTCTCTGCACGGCGGTGCATATGGGCGAGGAGACGCGCGGCTATGTCGGGCTGGGCCACCCGGTCCAGCAGCGGGCCAAGGCAGTGATCGAGGATCTGACCGGCTTCGACCTGAATTCCGACGTCTGCGGCACCGATGGCTGCGCGATCCCGACATTCGCCGCGCCGCTGAAGAGCTTTGCGCACGGATTTGGCAAACTGGCGAGCGGCGAGGGTGTTGCGCCGGAGCGAGCGGCAGCGGGCCGCCGCCTCATCGCAGCCTGCATGGCGCATCCCTGGGAGATGTCAGGCACCGGCAGGGCCTGCGAAGCGCTGATGCAGGCGGCCCCCGGCCAGGTCTTCGCCAAGACCGGGGCCGAGGGCGTGTTCTGCGGCGCGTTGCCCGGGCTTGGCCTCGGCTTTGCCCTGAAGATCGACGACGGCACGACGCGGGCGAGCGAGACGCTGGCGGCCGCGGTCATCGCCGTGGCGCTGCGCAGCCACGATCCCGATCTGGCCGCCCGCTTCGATGCGCTGGCAAACAAGACGCTGCGCAATTGGGAAAAGACCGAGGTCGGCGCCGTCCGGGCCGCGATCAGGTAGGCGAGGCGGCCCGGCCGGTCAGGTCCAGTCGCTTTTCGGGCCGGATCTCGTCCGCTCGGCGCCGCCGCCCGATGCGCGCGAGGCCGTGGCCCGACGACGGGGAGCCGGTTTCGCAACAGGCTTGAGCCGGATGTCGACACTCCCGCCTTCCGGGTCGTCGACCTCGAACAGGTCTGTCGAGCGCACAAGATCCGACAGCTTCTTGAAACCGTAGGTGCGGGGATCGAAATCCGAGGACAGGTTGAGGAGCTGCTTGCCGAAGCTTCCGAGATTCACCCAGCCGTCCTCGGTGTCCATCTGCTCGATGACCCGCTTCAGAAGGTCGGCGGCTTCCTGCGGCTTGGCCAGCGGTGCACTGGTGGGCTTGCCGTCTTCCTTTTCGGCAGTGATCCGCTGCGGCAGAAGGTTCTCGGTGTAGATGAAGCGGCGACAGGCCTGCCGGAAGCTTTCCGGGGTCTTCTGTTCGCCGAAGCCGTACACGTCGACGCCCTGCTCGCGGATGCGGGCGGCCAGGCGGGTGAAGTCGCTGTCGGAGGAGACCAGGCAGAAGCCATCGAAGCGACCGCTGTGCAGGAGATCCATCGCGTCGATGACCAGCGTGATATCGGACGCGTTCTTGCCCGTCGTGTAGGCGAATTGCTGCTGAGGGATGATGGCGTGACGCGACAGGACGTCGGCCCAGCCTTTCGACCGCGAACTGGAGAAGTCGCCGTAGATACGGCGCACGCTCGCCTCGCCAATCTTGGCGATCTCCTCGAACAGGCCGTCGGCAATGCGCGAAGAGGCGTTGTCAGCATCGATCAGGACGGCGAGCCGCGCGGTGCGATCGGGTCGGGTATTGGACATGCGATTTCCTTGCTCTCTCAAGAGGCGATCTAAGGCGTCGGACGGCGGCGCAAAGGCGACGGCGGCCGTCCGGCGGTCAAAATTGGGAGTGGCTCCGGCGGTCTCACGGCTCGGCTTCACCGCGGCGCAGGCCCAGATGGTCGAGTATGTCCTCGGCCACAGCGGACGGCGCGCGCCCGCCAGAGCGCACGGCCGCCTCGCCGGCGGCGATCTCGGTCGGCCAGTCGGCACCGGACAGGACGCGGCGTCGGATCGCGGCGTCGAGGCTCGACCACAGCCAGCGCACGCGCTGCTCTGCCCGGCGTTCGTCCCAGGCGCCGTTCTCACGGTGAACCTCACGAAAGCGGTCGATCTCCCCCCAGAGTGCGTCGAGCCCTCCACCCGTCGCGCCCGAGACCGTGACGACCGGCACACGCCAGGCAGCCGAGCGCGGCGCGAGGATATTCATTGCCGACCGGATTTCGGAAGCGGCGGCCTTTGCAGCCTCGACATTGGCACCATCGGCCTTGTTCATGGCGATGATGTCGGCGACCTCGAGTATGCCCTTCTTGATGCCCTGAAGTTCGTCGCCGCCTCCGGGGATCATCAGGAGGAGAACAAGGTCGACCATGTCCGCCACCGCAACCTCCGCCTGGCCGACGCCCATGGTCTCGACGATCACCACGTCGAAGCCGGCCGCTTCGCACAGAAGCATCGTCTCGCGGGTCTGTGCGGCGACGCCGCCCAGCGTACCGGAGGAGGGGGAGGGGCGGACATAGGCATTGCGGTCGACGCTGAGCCGCGCCATGCGCGTCTTGTCGCCCAGGATAGAGCCGCCGCTGCGCACCGATGACGGGTCGACCGCGAGCACAGCGACCTTGTGCCCCTTTGCCGTCATCATCGAGCCGAAGGCGTCGAGCAGGGTCGACTTGCCCACGCCGGGGACGCCGCTGAGGCCTATTCGGATCGCACCACCGGTCCGGGGCGCCAGGCGGTCCAGTACCGCAGCCGCCATCGCCCGATGGTCTGCCCGCGTCGATTCGACAAGGGTGATCGCCTTGGAGAGGGCCGCGCGCGAGCCACCCAAAAGGGACGTCGCCAGCGTGTCAGGGTCGGTGAGATCGGCCATGGGAGCCTGCAATAGTGGGCGCGCGCGCCCCTGTCGACCGCCGCACGGCCGGATGGGAAACATTCCCGATAAGAGCCCGAAAAGTCTTTGTGACCAATCATGCCTTTCGATGATGAAACGCTTTTGCTAGCTTCCCGTTGGTGGGTACGGCGGCTGGCATCCTGCCGGTCGCGGCACTTTGGGAGAATGACAATGGCCTGGAACAAGCCCGTTATCACGGAAGTCTGCGTCGCGATGGAAATCAACGGCTACATGCCGATCGAATTCTAATTGTCGACTGCACGTGATAGCCGCGGGCGGGCTCAGACCCGCCTGCGGCTTTTTGTATTGGGTTCGGCTGCCGGTGGCGGCTATCCCCAGTGGAACTGCCTGTGTGACGTCTGCCGCCTTTACTGGTCCGGCGACAAGCGGGTCCAGGCCCGGTCGCAATCCTCCATCGCCGCGACGGCGGATGGGGAGAACTGGCTTCTCCTGAACGCCTCTCCCGATCTGCGCGAGCAGATCATGCGATCTCCGCCAATTTCCCCGATGGCCGGAGCGTCCGGTGCGGCGCGTCGTGCAAGTCCGATCGGCGCGGTTCTGGTGACCAATGGCGACGTCGACCATGTGGCCGGCCTCCTGACATTGCGCGAGAAGCAGGCCTTTCCACTCTACGGAACTGCGGGCGTGCTTGATGTTATTCAGCAGAACCCGATCTTCTCGGTCCTCGATCCGAGCTGCGTCGAACACCGTCCGGTATCAATCGGGCAGGTGTTCGAGCCGGTGCCAGGCCTTGAAGCCGAGATCTTCTCGGTTCCCGGGAAGGTGCCGCTCTATCTGGAGAAGGGCGATGTCGATGTCGGAGAAGAAGGCGAGATGACTGTCGGAGTCCGTCTGACGGCGCACGGCCAGACCGCCTATTACATTCCCGGCTGCGCGGCTGTGACAGAGCCGCTGTGCCAGCGGATCAAGGGTGCCGATGCGCTGCTCTTCGACGGCACCGTCTTCGAGGACGACGAGATGGCGCAAGCCGGCGTAGGCCCTAAGACGGGCCGACGAATGGGCCACATACCGATCTCGGGCGAGGGTGGCAGCCTGAACGCCTTTTCGGATCTGGGAATCGCCAATCGTACCTATATCCATATCAACAACACCAATCCGATCCTGATCGAGGGGTCCGATCAGCGGCATGCGGTCGAGGCGGCCGGCTGGCAGGTGGCAATGGATGGCATGGAGATCGCACCATGACGGCGATGATGGATCGTGAGGCGTTCGAGGCGGCGCTGCGCCAGATTGGCGCGGAGCGCTACCATCATCTGCATCCGTTCCAGCAGAAGCTGCAGAACGGCGAGTTGAGCCGCGAGCAGGTGCAGGCCTGGGCGCTCAACCGCTATTACTACCAGTCGCAGATCCCGGTGAAGGATTCGCATATCCTGGCGCGACTGCAGACGACGGAATTGCGGGGCGAATGGCGCCAGCGCATCATCGACCATGACGGGCAGGAAGCATCCGACGGTCAGCCGGCCCAGCGTGGTGGCATCGAGAAGTGGATAGCGCTGACCGACGGCGTGGGTCTCGACCGGGCCTATGTGGAATCGGGCGCCGGCATTCTTCCGGGCACGCGGTTTGCGGTCGATGCCTACGTGCATTTCGTTCAGGATAGGACCCTGCTCGAGGCGATCGCCTCATCGCTGACAGAGCTGTTCTCGCCGAGCGTCATTGGCACCCGCGTGCGCGGCATGCTGGAGCATTACGACTTCATCTCGAAGGATACGCTGGCATATTTCGACAAGCGGCCGGTGCAGGCGAAGCGTGATTCCGACTTTGCGCTGGAGTATTGTCTGACGAATGCGCGCTACCCGGAGGAGCAGCAGGCGGTGCTGAACGCGCTGCGTTTCAAGTGCCACGTTCTGTGGGCGCAGCTCGATGCCCTGTATTTCGCCTATGTCGCGCCGGGCCTGACACCGCCGGACGCATGGCAGCCGGGCGAAGCAACGAAAGAAGCCACCGTAACATGACCGAAATTGCCGACGACACGATTCCGAAGCTGCCTCACGGCGTCAAGTTTCGCGAGGACAAGGTCCGCGGCAACTTCATCCTGGTCGGTCCCGAGCGGATCTTCAATGCCGACGGCGTGGCCACCGAGATCCTGAAGCGCGTCGACGGCAAGTCCGACTTCGGCACGATCGTGCGCTCTCTTGCGGAGGTCTTTGCGGCCGACGAGGCGACGATCCGCCCGGATGTCGCGAGCTTCCTCGGCGATCTGCGCGACAAGCAAATGGTGACGTTATGAACGAAGCCGTCTTTCCCCGGCCGGCCAGCGAGCCGGTCGCGCATCCGACACCGGCGCCGCCGCTCGGGCTGCTGGCCGAACTCACCCATCGCTGCCCGCTGCGTTGCACCTACTGCTCCAACCCGCTGCAGCTCGACGGACGCTCCAGCGAACTCGACACCGAGACCTGGAAGCGGGTGTTCAGCGAAGCTGCCGATCTCGGCGTCATCCATGTCCATCTGTCGGGCGGCGAGCCGACGGCGCGCAGGGACATTGTCGAATTGACCCGTCACGCCAGCGATGTCGGCCTCTACACCAACCTCATCACCTCCGGCGTCGGC
This sequence comes from Aurantimonas sp. A2-1-M11, assembly GCF_036549475.1. Lineage (NCBI taxonomy): Bacteria > Pseudomonadati > Pseudomonadota > Alphaproteobacteria > Hyphomicrobiales > Aurantimonadaceae > Aurantimonas > Aurantimonas sp. A2-1-M11. The sequence continues at coordinate 102,006 of NZ_JAZHLI010000005.1, forward strand.
GTCAGCGATGACAAGCTCGATGCGCTTTTCGATGCAGGGTGCGACCACATCCAGCTCTCGTTGCAGGGCGCGGATGCGCAGATCACCGAACTGGTCGGCGGCTATCGGGGCGGGTTCGAGAAGAAGGAAGCCTTTGCCCGCGCCGTCGTCGAGCGCGGCTTCCCGCTGACGCTGAACGCGGTCATCCACCGGATGAACATCCACCAGGTGCCGCAGATGATCCAGAAGGCGGTCGATTTCGGCGCCAAACGCCTGGAGATCGCCCATACGCAATATTACGGCTGGGCGCTGAAAAACCGGGCGCAGCTCATGCCGGCGCGCGACGACGTGGACCGGACGATCGCCGAGGTCGAGGAGGCCCGCGAACGGTTGAAGGGCAAGCTGGTCATCGACGCGGTCTTCCCGGACTATTACGCCAAGTATCCCAAGCTTTGTAACGGTGGCTGGGGCGCCCGCACCCTGAGCGTGACCCCGGCCGGACGGGCGCTGCCCTGCCACGCGGCCGAGACGATCCAGCATCTGGAATTCTGGTCGGTACGCGACCATTCGATCGCCGACATCTGGACAACGTCGCCGGCCTTCGAGGCGTATCGCGGCACGTCCTGGATGAATGAACCATGCCGCTCCTGCGATCGCCGGCACATCGATTTCGGCGGTTGCCGCTGCCAGGCACTCGCCCTGACCGGCGACGCGGCCAATACCGACCCCGCCTGCATCAAGTCGGACATGCACCAGCGGCTCGGCGAGATCGCAACGGCCGAATCCTCGGCGGTGGTCGAGCCCGGCGCGGCCGTCTATCGCGGTTTCCGCGTCGGTTGACCGAGGTCGTGTCGGACAAGCCGCAAGCGTTCCTACTTCAAGCTTCCGCGGATTCTGCCGGCTTCGGGCGCCAGAGAAAGCGCGGGGCGGCGTTGTCGTTGGCAAGGCCGGTCCAGCGCGTGCGGCCGACAAGGCTTGTCGAAGGTCCATAGAGTTCGGCGCGTTCGCCGGGCGTCGACTGAAACACCGGAAATTTCGGGTGCAGTTCCCGGCGCAGCGTTTCCATGGCGTTGTAGCAAAGCGCGATCGGCTTCTTCAGCCCAGGATAGTGCCTGGCCGGCGTGCGTGGGTGCAGCAGGCAGATCCGATCGTAGAAGGGCACGTGTTCCGGTCGCACCGTCGCCAGCATGTACGTGGCGTCGAAATGGTCGGCCAGCATCGAGCCGAGCCGGAGGCCGGCAAACGGCAGGAGCGTGGTCATGCGCCGCACACTGTCGTCGATGACGAAGCGGGTCGGATCGACGAAGCTTTCACCCCTGTCGAGCAGCGGCGAGAGTTCCTCGTTGAAGACGTCCATGGCGGGGCCAACTCGGCACTCCGGCGTCGTGATATGCAGCCGGATCGATGCGACCAGCCGATCTTCGATCTCGATCCCAAGGAGAAAGGCGTTCACGTCGGTGTCGTGCCGATCCTTGAACATCCGGGACTTGATTTCTCCGATCGCCCCCTCGGCAAGATACGCGTCGTATCGCAGCCGGTAAATCTTCTCCCTGTCGTAATCGCTGGTTGCCTGGAAATAACGGACGATCTCCATGATGCTTGAAATCTGAGAGCGACTGGAAATTTTGTCGGATCTATTGTTTTTTCGTACCATGGTCTCGTCAGTCCCCGCTGAATTGACGACGATATCGTTCAACTTGCGAAGGAAGATTTATCAAATTTTAAATATATTTAAAGCTGCAACTGAAATTGTAGTTAATTTCGGTTAACCCCTTTAGAAGGCGGCTTGTAATCGTTCGCGAAATCATGCCGGGGGACGCGAAGGTACCGGTGAGGATCAGTGTGCGGAGACGGCAATGCGGGGACGGTTCTCGGCGGCTTCACGGGCGGTGGAACTGCTTGCCCAGAGAAGCGTGCCGATGGCGGTCTCGGGCAATGGCCGGCCAAAGACGAAGCCCTGCACCTGCGTCACCTGCGGGTCGGAGGAGACGAATTCCAGGAGCTCGATCGTCTCGACCCCTTCCACCACGATCTTCAGGTCCAAGGATGCGACGAGGTGCACGAAACCGCGCAGTAGGGATTGGCGGCGTTTGTCGGTAATGATCCCGGTCAGAAATGACCGGTCGATCTTCACCTTCCCAATCGGCAGGCGGGCGATGTAGCTGAAATTGGAGAAGCCGGTTCCGAAATCGTCGAGGGCGATCGAGATGCCCATGTCACGCAGGGCCTCCAGCTTGGCGAGCACCGGCTGGTGTTCACCCAGGAGGAGGTTCTCCGTGATCTCGATCTCAAGCCGCCTGGGATCAAAATTCGTCGCACGAAGCGCGGCGACGATGACATCCACCATGTCGGGCCGAAGCAACTGGCTGGGGGAAAGGTTAACCGCGACGGACACCGATGCCGGCCAGCGGCCGGCGATCCGCATCGCCTCATACAACGTCCAGTCGGTGACCATGCCCATCAGCCCGGTCTCTTCAGCCACTGGCAGGAACTCCCCGGGCGAAATCATGCGGCCGTCCGGTGCCATCCAGCGGATCAGCGCCTCGCAGGTGGATATCCGCAAGGTGTTCGGCTCGACCAGCGGCTGGAAGAACAGGCGAAGCTGGTTTTCCTCGAGTGCCAGCCGCAGGCCGGTCTCGATGCGCAAACGATTGGTCTCCCGGTCCAGCATGTCGGGCGCGAACATGCGGGCGGTGCTGCGGCCGGCGCTCTTGGCCTGATAGAGAGCGGTATCAGCCTGCCGGGTCAGCAGCTCGGCGTCTTCGCCATGCAACGGGAACAGCGCGAAGCCGACGCTGCAGCCGGTGGACGCCGGCGCGCCCTGCACGATGAAGGGCTCGCGCATCGCCTCGATCAGCCGGTCGGCGAGGTCGGTGGCAGCTTCGGCATCGGCACCGTATTGCAGGATCAGGAACTCGTCGCCGGCAAAGCGTGAGATAAAGCCGGAACTTCCCACCACTTCGCGGAACCGTTGTGCGGTCTCGATCAGGATGACGTCGCCGGCCTTGTGGCCGAGCGTGTCATTGATACGCTTGAAGCGGTCGAGATCGACGAAATGGAGCGCGAAGGGTTCGTAGGTGTCGCGGGTCAGTTCGTCGAGCCGGCGGTTGGTATAGGCCCGGTTGGGCAAATGGGTCAGCGTGTCGAAATGCGCCAGTTCCTCGTTCATCCGGGCGGCCCTGAGGGCACCGAGGAAGGTGTCGCAGATGCGCCCGTTGGTCCGGAGGATGCCGGCAAAAAACACCAGCAGGATGAAGGCATAGCCGACATACCAGGCGGTGCCCTGAATCAGCAGTCCTGCGACCATGGGCACGGCCGCGGCAGCGGTCTGCACGCGGGCGATCCGGGGGGAGGGGAAATTGCGCGCCTGGATGCCGATCAGGTAGCCAATGGCTGTCGCGAATGAGACCACCTGGGCGAATGCGCCGCCGCCCACGAGGAAGACGATGGTGGTCCACGCCCCGACGCTGGCGACGTGGACCGTGCCGAGAACGAGATACAGCCGTTCCCAGAAAACGGCATCGAAGTCCGGATCGTGCGAGTGTCGCCCCACCATCAACATAGTGGCGAGCCTGATGGCGGAGATGAGCGCGGTAATCCCGACCACGAGCCAAAGGGCGTTCTGCCCGGTCTGGATGGCCGTCATCGACGCGCCGACGGCGACCGCCACGGAGGCGTAGGCGAAGGACAGCATATCGCCATGCAGCGAGCGGACGATCTCGACCCGCTCACTCGCTTCCCATCCGCCAAGCTGCAATTCCTTGGTCAGCAGCATTCCGTCGGCCTCGCTTTCATCAGCGAAACTTGATCGAAACTTGTTAAAGGATCATTTAGCCACCTCTACGCGATGCGAGATCGCGGATGCACGCGGGAAGGCGACACGTCACCTTCTGAGCCTGGCCAGCGCGCGATGGCCGTTGCTTGAAACGTCGCTAGAGCCAGTTCTTGTAGCGGAACAGGATCAGCGGGACGATCGCCGAGACGACCATCAGCCCCAGCGCCATGGGGTAGCCGAAGGTCCAGCCGAGCTCGGGCATGTGCTGGAAGTTCATGCCGTAGATGGAAGCGATGAGGGTCGGCGGCAGGAACGCCACCGCCGCCACGGAGAAGATCTTGATGATTGCGTTCTGCTCGATCGAGATCATGCCGACGGTGGTATCCAAGAGGAAGGTCGTCTTGTTCGACAGAAATGAGACGAAGTCATTGAGCGAATGCACGTCGCGTGACATCGCCTTGACCCGCGGCCGGGCATCCTTGCTGGAAGGTTTGCGACCGTCGAGCACGAGTTGCAGGAAGGGCAGCAACCGGTCGAGGGTCGCCAGGCTTTCGCGTACCCGCGAAGTCAGATCGCCGGCGGCGCCGATCCGCCGCAGCAGTGACTTGAAGTCTGCGGTTTCGGTCGGTTTCTTGCGAGCGGACGACGTGAAGATATCGTCGCCGATACGGTCGAGATCGGCGGAGATCGACTCCAGCAGGTCCGCGACCCGGTCGACGACGGTTTCCAACAGGCCGATCAGCACGCTGTCAGCCGTGGGCGTCCGCGGCATGCTCGCAGCCTTGGTGACCTCGGGCGGGAGCCGATCCTGTGATGACCGATAGGCGGCATTCGGCGGTTCGCGGCAGAGCTTTGCGGCATAGATGGCAAAGCTCTTGGGCTTGCTGTAGCGCAGGGTAACAAGCCGCTCATCGACAAGGATGAAGGTGACCGGCGCGAAGGATGGCTTGCCGCTGTCGAGGCCGAACACCACCGAAGCTGTCAGGAAGTCGGCGCCGTCCTCCGAATAGAGCCGGCTCGAGACTTCGATCTCGTCCATCTCTTCGCGGGTCGGCACGTCGATGCCACAGAGCCGTTCGACCGCGGACACTTCGTCCGGCGCCGGATTGAGAAGATCGATCCAGACCGCCTCCGCCGGAATCGCGTCGCTTGCCACGGTGGCGGCCCGCATGAATGGGCCGGACGGGACATAGGCTTCGATCACGGGCGCTTCCCGGTGACATCGCGGGACGCATTCGCGGCTCGCCCTTTGTCGAACTCGCTGCCCGCGACATCCGTCCCGAACCGGCAAAGCAGGGCGTGTCCTGCTGTGGTGGTATGATCGTTCGTCATCAGTAGCACCGCCGAAACTGGAATAGGTTCGCTTAGGGCCGTCTATGGCGGGGGGATGCCCCGAAAGTCCATAGGCGGTCGTGATGCGGGTTCGGTCTCGTCAGCTTTAGCCATCGTTACGGACGACGACCAATAATGCCGCTACTCCGCCGCCAGCTTGCCGTGTCCGAGATGGGCGGCCAACGACTGGAGCAGATCGGCCGCCGCGTCCGCGACGACGGTGCCGGGCAGGAAGATGGCTGCCGCTCCGGCCGATTTCAGTGATGCGACATCCTGGGGAGGGATGACTCCACCCACGACGATCATAATGTTTTCACCGCCCTCGCGCACCAGGGCGGCCTTCAGCTCCGGAACAAGCGTCAGGTGGCCGGCGGCCAGCGAGGAAGCGCCGACGATGTGGACGTCGTTCTCCACGGCCTGCCGGGCGGCTTCTTCCGGCGTCTGGAAGAGCGGGCCGATATCCACGTCGAAGCCGAGATCGGCAAAGGCTGATGCGATTACCTTCTGGCCGCGGTCATGGCCATCCTGGCCCATCTTGGCAACGAGGATGCGCGGCCGGCGGCCTTCGACCTCGGCAAAGGCCGCACTCATCGCCTGAACCTGCGCCACACGATCCGCCATCGGTCCAGCCTCCCGCTTGTAGACACCCGCAACGACCTGGGTCTTGGCGACGTGACGGCCGAACACCGTTTCCAGCGCATCCGCCATCTCGCCGACGGTGGCCTTGGCCCGGGCCGCTGCGATGGACAGTTCGAGAAGGTTGCCATTGCCCTTCGCGCCCGCCGTCAAGGCAGCCAGGGCGGCCTCGGTGGCCGCACCGTCGCGTTCGGCCCGGAGTTGCTTGAGCTTCTCGATCTGCTGCCGCCGCACATCGGCATTGTCGACGCGCAGGACGTCGATGTCGTCGTCGTTCGCATTGCGGAACCGGTTGATGCCCACGACGGTCTGGGTGCCGGAATCGATTCGCGCCTGCGTCTTGGCGGCTGCTTCCTCGATGCGCAGCTTCGGCAGACCTTTCTCGATGGCCTTTGCCATGCCGCCCATCGCCTCGACCTCGCCGATATGGGACAGAGTCTTCTCTGCGAGCAGGTGAGTCAGGCGCTCGACATGGGCCGAGCCGCCCCAAGGGTCGATGAGGCCCGTCGTGCGGGTTTCGTGCGCAATGACCAACTGGGAATTACGGGCGATGCGGGCGGAGAAATCTGTTGGCAGGGCCAGCGCCTCGTCGAAGGCGTTGGTATGCAGCGACTGGGTGTGGCCCTGCGTCGCCGCCATTGCCTCGACGCAGGTCCGCACGACGTTGTTCATCACGTCCTGGGCGGTCAGCGACCAGCCCGAGGTCTGGCAGTGGGTGCGCAGCGACAGCGAGCGCGGGTCCTGCGGCGCGAAATTCTGCTTCATCAGCGCCGCCCAGATCAGCCGGGCCGCCCGCAGCTTGGCGATCTCCATGAAGGCGTTCATGCCGACCGCCCAGAAGAAGGAGAGGCGCGGCGCGAAGCGGTCGATGTCGAGCCCGGCGGCGACACCTGCTCGGGCATATTCGATGCCGTCCGCGATGGTGTAGGCAAGTTCCAGATCCGCCGTCGCCCCTGCTTCCTGCATGTGGTAGCCGGAGATCGAGATCGAGTTGTATTTCGGCATGTTCTTCGAGGTGAATTCGAAGATGTCCGAGATGATCCGCATCGAGGGCGCCGGCGGATAGATGTAGGTGTTGCGGACCATGAACTCCTTCAGAATGTCGTTCTGAATGGTCCCCGATAGGTCGGCTTGTGCCACGCCCTGCTCCTCGGCCGCCGCCACGTAGAGCGCGAGGACCGGCAGGACGGCGCCGTTCATGGTCATCGATACGCTCATCTCGCCCAGCGGAATGCCGTCGAACAGTTGGCGCATGTCGATGATGGAATCGATCGCCACGCCGGCCATGCCGACGTCGCCGGCCACGCGCGGATGATCGGAATCGTAGCCGCGATGGGTGGCGAGGTCGAAGGCGACCGACAGACCCTTCTGTCCGGCGGCTAGATTGCGCCGATAGAAGGCGTTCGAGGCCGCGGCCGTGGAGAAGCCGGCATATTGCCGGATGGTCCAGGGCTTTTCGACATACATGGTGGGGTAAGGGCCGCGCAGATAGGGCGCGATACCCGGCTGGGTGTCCAGGAACGGATAGCCGTCGAGCGCATCAGACCCGTAGGCGCCGCCGATGGTGATCCCTTCCGGGGTTTCGAAGCCTTCGGCGGCGCCGGGCTGCGACGCGGGCGCGGCCGGGCGGCTCCACTCGATCCGCCTGAAATCCGGGATCGCGCTCATCGGCTGGACTCCAAGGTTTCGCTGAGAGGGTGTGGACGCAGCGGCTCGCATCGCATGTCGCCATCGGCTTTCGAGACCTTACTGCGTGCGGCAGGCAGGATCGTGTGGTCGCGCTCGGTTTCCAGCGGATATAGGCTGGCACCAACGACGACGGTCTTGCCGTCCTCCAGCCGGCGCTGGCGCTCGAGACGGGCGCCCATGATGCGGCTCTGGAGGGTTCCCGTGGTCAGACCGGCGACGATGCCCCCCTCTGCCTCGATCTCGCGGAACATGTTCCAGGCAGCCTCGGCAGTCAGGTCGGTCAGTGCCTCGATGCTGCCGGAGCCTGCGGCGGGATCGGCAACCTGCGCCAGGAAGCTCTCCTCCTGCAGGATGATCTGCAGATTGCGGGCGAGGCGCCGTGCTGCACCGTCCGGCAGCCCAAGCGGTGCGGTGTAGGGCAGGACCGCAAGACTATCGGCACCGCCGGTGCCGGCGGCGAAGGCTGCGATGGTGGCGCGCAGGATGTTGGTATGCGGGTCCATGGCGGCCATCATCCGCCATGAGGTCTCCGCATGGATCCGAGCCGGAGCAGGAGCGTTCTCGCCGCAGGATTCCAGAAGCTTTCCCCAGAGCAGACGCAAGGCCCGCAGCTTGGCCGTCTGCTCGAATTGGCATTGATCGATCGCCAGCGTGAAGCCGATCGCCGACGCCGCTTCGCCGACGGTCAGACCGGCATCGGTCATCGCGCGCAGGTAATAGAGCGCCGTTGCCAGAACGGCGCCCAGTTCCTGTGCGACGGTCGCGCCGGCGTCATGATAGAGGCGCCCGTCCGCTTCTGCTATCCGTCCGCGGAAGCCGCTGGCGCGCAGGGCCTTGGTGGCGCGGCCGGCATGGGCGCGGAATGCGCTTTCGGTGCCTGGAAAGCTGCCCGTAAAGGCGAAGGGGCCGACGGCATCGAGGCAGAGATCGATCGCCAGGGCATCGAAATCCTGGTTTCGGGACCGGGTCAGCGCGCGCAACGCCTCGACGGCGATGCGGGCGTCCATATGCGGTTCGATCCGAAGCGAGATGATGCCCAGATCGACACCGTCGAGCGCTCGGGCAATTGCGTCCGCTTCCATCGGCAGGCCGAAACCGTGGGCAGAGGCGGAACCTGCGAAAACGAGCGCCAACCCGTTCGCGCCGCCCTCCAGATCGGCCAGCGCCTGCCGGTTGGCACGGGACGGATCGGGATCATCGACACGCTGCACGATCCGCCAAGGCCCAGAGCCAACTCGGCCGATGGGCGACGCCGCCCGCCGGTCGTAGAGCGGACCGTAGATGAAACCGTCCTCGGCCATCGTCACCAGGGATTCGAACGGTCGGCCCTTCAGCCCCTTCTCGACGCGCGCGCGCCAGTCGGCTTCGTCGACCTCGGGGAAGTCGATGGATTCCATCGTCAGCGCCGTCATGGCATCTCCTCGCACTGCCGGGCATGGCTCCCCCTTCAGCGGCGTGCATCCGAACGGTCGAACAAGGCACGATGCGTGGGGCGCAGCCGATGAGGTTCGGCGGCATCGCTCCCCCGCCTGTCCCTCTGACCGTTCCGCATTCTTCCATAGGCCGTCCCGTCGGGAAACGGAACTGGTGATCCACGCGGATGGCCAGGCGGCGTGGCCGACTTGGCAACCTACTGAGGTACCACGGCATCGCAGGGCGCTATCAGCTTCCACACTACACCCGACGCGGCGTAGTCCATCTCGACCTCCCCGTTGAGGCCGCGCGAGGTCATCTTCTGGATGACCAGCGTGCCGAAGCCGGAATGCTTGGGCTCGACCACCGGCGGGCCGCCACTCTCGCGCCAGACGATGACGAACTCGCCGCCCAAGGACCATGAGATCTCGACCTTGCCGTCCGATGTCGACAGGGCACCGTATTTCACCGCGTTTGTCGCCAACTCGTGCAGGGCCAGGCCGATCGTCTGGGCAGCGGTGGGGTTCAGACGCACGACGGGCCCGTGCGTTTCGATCTGCTTGCCGCCCGCGCCGAAGGCGTGAAGCTGGGCGCGGACGAGATCCTCGACCAAAGCGCTTTCCCAGGCCCGGCTCGAAAGAAGGTCGGCCGAGCGGGCGAGGGAACTGAGTGCTTCCGACAGCGTCGCCAGGAACTGGGCGGTATCGGCGCTCTCCTTTGCCGCCCGGCGGGCGATCGCGGCGATCAGAGCATATTGGTTCTTGGCGCGATGGGTCATCTCGCGCATCAGGAAGCGATTCTGGTCTTCGGCCTCGCGGCGCGCACGCGACGCCTGAGCGAGCACCCGGGAGACCTCGGCGACCTCCGCGATGTCGGTGCCGATCGTGGCCGCAGGCTGCCCCTCGCCAATGGCCGCGGCCTGCTTGGACAATTGCAGAATCGGTGCGGCAATCCGTCGGCCGAAAAAGACACCCAGGAGGATCGAGAACGTTAGGAGCACGACGCCGGCGCTGATGAGAAGCAGCCAGGACCGCATGACTGGCTGCACTAGCACCGAATTCGGCACGGCAAGCGTCGTCGTCCAACCCGTCAAGCTGGACACGGTGGATGCTTCGATCAGGTCGTAACTCCTGCGAGCGCCGAGCGTCTCGATGATCGAGGGATTGTCGTAGGAGATGCCTTGCTGGGCCTTCATGCGGCCTTCGCTGGTCACGGCTGCAAAGACCCGCTTCCCGTCGGCATCCTTGATGATAGCGGACCATTCGCGCGGAAGGTTGCGGTCGGCGATCACATCACTCAGCGTTTCTGCCGCTTTGCTGATAATCAGGACATAAGACACGTCATTGCCGCGAAACACGGGCACGGCGACGTGGAACACGAAGCGCTCGGACATCTCGCCGAAGAATACGCCTGATACCGTCGGCTGGCGGGTCTTCAGGACCCGGTCGATCGTCTCGGTATAGCTCATTGCGCGGATCGGGGCCGGATAGGAGTCGATGGTCGACACGACGACCCTTCCTTTCGGGTCGACCAATGCGGCATCGGTGTTCGTGGTCTTGAGGGCCGCGACCGTTCTGGTATGGAACCCGGCCAGTTCTCCCCCCGACAGAGACGGAGATGAGGCCAGCACCCGGCCGGTGGTGATCATGCCGTAAATTTCGCGGTCGACCGCATTCGATATGATCTGGGCGGTATCGTTGACCTGTGCGGTCGCGATCTCACGTTGCTGGGCGGAGAATTGCAGGATCAGGAAGGCGCTGAACAGCAGTGCCGGGACCAGAACGATGATCGCGAACAGCACAAGATGGACCAGTAGCGGCGGACGCCGAAACAGGCGCGACATCCTGAAGGCCCCGAAGCGCCAGGGACGCGACAGGGTGGATGACAAACGGGATGCAAGCGGACGGGTGGCGTCCGGTTTGACGCTAATCGGATTAGATGTCATGCAAGGACCTCGCTCCCCCGATGACGTCACGCACCTTGTCCGGCCACATTTCCGTTTTCCGCCAAAAGCATAGGCGAACGCAACGGCATTATCCAGCGTTGCGGAAGGTGGGCAAGCCGAATGGCGGCCAACCTCTCGACAAGGCCGGCCGCACCGTCTCTGTCCGGATGGTCAGCGGGTCTAGACGTACTGCGATAGCCCGGGCACGGAGGAGAGCGCCTTGTCGACGGTCGCGGGTTCGGTCTGGGTCTTGGCGTAGGCAACGAGCTCGCGCGCCACGGTCTGGATTTCGCCCATACCGAGGCCGAGGCCCATCAGCTTGGAGCCCAAGCCCATGATGCCGCCGCCAAGCATGCCGCCCAGAAGTCCGCCGCTGCCACCTTCGCCAGCCGTGGCGATGGCGTCTTCCGCACCTGGCGTCTCGGCGATCATCTTGCCGACGGCCGGATCGTCCCCTTCAGCCTTGACGAAAGCCAGGATGTGCCCGACGGCCTTCTTGGCCGCGGCCTCGTCGATACCCGTTTCGGCGGCAATCTTCGCGAACAACTCGTTCATTGATGGTCCTCTTGCACCGGAAGCTGCGCTCCGGAATTGCCGCTGATGGCCGGTCCCTCGGAGCGGCACGAATCGGCGGGACTTTGGCAAAGCCCGATCGTGCGCGCAATCGCAATCTCCACCGGATCCGTCGGCGAACTTGTGCCGCTCGATGAGCGGCATATAAGCTCCGGCCGCCACAAGAGGGGATGCGCATGCTCGAAGACGGTCGGATCTATCTCGGCGCCAGCCGCGACCCCCAGGACGCGATCAAGAAGGGCGAATATCTCGACCTGACCCGAGCCAACCGTCACGGGCTCGTCACCGGCGCGACCGGCACCGGCAAGACCGTGACGCTGCAAATCTTGGCGGAAGGCTTCTCGGACGCCGGCGTGCCGGTGTTCTGCTCCGACATCAAGGGCGACCTTTCCGGCCTGTCGCAGCGGGGCGAAGGCAAGGACTTTCTCGTCGCCCGCGCAAGGGACATCGGCCTCGACCCCTATTATCGCGACGTCTATCCCGTCGTGTTCTGGGACGTTTTCGGCGAGAAAGGTCATCCCATCCGGGCGACCATATCGGAAATGGGCCCGCTGCTCCTGTCACGGCTGATGAACCTGTCGGATGCCCAGGAAGGCGTCCTCAACATCGTTTTCAAGATCGCCGACGAGGAAGGGTTGTTGCTCCTTGACCTCAAGGACCTGCAGGCGATGCTGGCTCATGTGGCGGAGAATGCCGACGAGGTCTCGAGGCTCTACGGCAATGTCGCCAAGGCCTCGGTCGGCGCCATCCAGCGCTCCCTGCTGGTCCTGGAGCAGCAGGGCGGCGACAGTTTCTTCGGCGAGCCGGCGCTCGCCATTTCGGACCTGATGCGCACCGACCGCGACGGACGCGGCATCGTCAACATGCTGGCTGCCGACCAGCTGATGATGAACCCGCGGCTCTACGCCACCTTCCTGCTCTGGCTCCTGTCCGAGTTGTTCGAGGAATTGCCGGAGGTCGGTGATCCGGAGAAGCCGAAGCTCGTCTTCTTCTTCGACGAGGCACATCTTCTTTTCGACGACGCACCGAAGATCCTCGTCGACCGGGTCGAGCAGGTGGTGAAGCTGATCCGCTCCAAAGGCGTCGGGGTCTATTTCGTCACGCAAAATCCGCTCGACATGCCCGACGGCGTGCTCGCCCAGCTCGGCAACCGCGTGCAGCACGCGCTGCGCGCCTACACGCCACGCGAGCAGAAGGCCGTGCACACTGCAGCGGAAACCTTCCGTCCGAACCCGGAATTCGACTGTTTCGAGGCGATCACCAAGCTTGGGGTGGGCGAGGCGCTGGTATCCACGCTGGACAGGAAGGGTGTGCCATCGATCGTGGAGCGCACGCTGATCCGCCCACCTGCCGGCCGGCTCGGCCCGGTCACTGATGCGGAGCGTCGCGAGACGATGGCCAGGAGCCCCCTCGCCGGCCAGTACGACCACACGGTGGATCGGGAATCGGCCTACGAGATGCTCTTCGGTCGGGCCGAGGATCAGCTTGCGCAGGAAGGCGAGCAGCGGCGGATGGAGGCACAGCGCGGCGAAGAGGCGGCGCGCCGCGCCGAGGCTGCCCGTGCAAGGGAAGAAGCTGAGGATCGGGACGCGCCGCCGCACCGGACCCGTACCGGCTTCCAGCTTCCGGATTTCGGTCTCGGCGGGGGTGGTCGCGACGATACGCAGGAAGTGGAAGACGCCGAACCGGCCCCCCGGCGGCGCACGGCCTCCCGTCGCGGATCATCCGGCTATCAGCGCCAGACCGTCACCGAGACGATCATGAAGCAGGTGGGCCGGACGGTCGCATCGACGGTGACGCGGGCGATCCTTCGCGGTGTCCTCGGCAGCCTGAAACGCGGCAAATAAGGGTATTGCGGCGCCAGAGCGGTGGCGGAAGCCGGCCTCCCAACTCGCCGGCGCGCTTTCAAACAGGTGGGGCAACACCCATCTGTAGGAAGATGTGCAACGGAAGGACATGGCATGAACCGGAAGTCGACACTCGCGTCCTACATTCTGTGGCTTCTCTGCTTTGCCGGGATTTGCGGGCTGCACCGGTTCTATCTCGGCCGACCCTGGACGGGGCTGTTGTGGCTCGTGACCCTCGGGCTTCTCGGCATCGGGCAAATCATCGACCTGTTTCTGATCCCCGGCATGGTTCGTGAGGAGAACCTCGAAAGCCGGATCGACATGATGGAGCGCGAGCGCCGCAACCTGTCCTGAGTGGGCGGCCGGGCGATAGCACCCATAAAATATTACATTGCATGGTCAGCAACTCGACGGCCACCAGCGGGCGGCTTCAGTTCGGTTATGATGATGTGCCGCATCTGATCTCCTTTCACACGTACGATGCGGCCCGACCCTCCACCCTCTCCAGATGAACTATCGTTTACCGGTCGGTGGAGAAAAATTCTGGTAGCCCTGACCGAGGGCTTGGTCGCGGTGCCACGTCGGCGGAAGCTAGACACGGGAAAGGGCGAGCGGGTTGGCCGCTCGCCCTTTCCCGGTATCCTCCAAGGCCGTCGATCAGGCGATGAGGCCGCCCTGGCGGACGACGACCGGCGAACCTGACGGCACCCGTTCGTAAAGATCGATGATGTCCTGGTTCATGAAGCGGATGCAGCCGGACGAGCCGGACGTGCCGATCGTCCAGTATTCCGGAGAACCGTGGAGGCGGTAGAGTGTGTCCTTGCCGTTCTGGAACAGATAGAGCGCGCGGGCGCCCAGCGGATTGTCGATGCCGGGCTCCATGCCATCGGCATACTCCGCCAACTCCGGCTTGCGAGCGATCATCTCCTTAGGCGGCGTCCAAGTCGGCCACTTCTTCTTCCACTGAATTTTCGCGCGGCCCGACCAGCCAAACCCTTCGCGACCGACCCCCACGCCGTAGCGCATGGCACGGCCGCCGGGCTCAACCACATAGGCGAACTTGTTTGCGGTATCGACGACGACCGTACCGGGCTTCTCGCCGGTCGGATCTGCGACTTCTTGCCGGTAGTAGACCGGATCAACGCGGCTTAGGTCGATCGCCGGGATGCGGTAGCCGTTGTCCACGACCGCATCATACATCGCACGATAACGGGCCGGGGCTCGGCCTTGCGGGGCCGGATAGGGAGCCACAGATGCGATCCGGGCGCGCGGTCCGGAGGTGCAGCCGGCGGCGAGAGCCGTTGTGCCGATGCCGAAACCGATGAGCAGCCTGCGCCGCGTGAAATGTGTGGAATTGTCCATTGTCGTCCAGCCTTAGTTTTTTATTGGCGCTCGGGTTGCCCAAAGCGCATTCGGTGATTTGTGGACAAAACTTTTTCGACGCGCAGAGGTTCCGGGAACATCACAGGTGTTTGAAGTAGAAGCGGAAGCGACGCTCATACCAGCTTCGGCAGACCCTTCAGATCCGGCAGGACGCCACTAGGCGGTAGATCAAGATATTCGTTAGGCTCGCCGCCGCGGTTGATCCATACCGTGTGGAAGCCGAAGGCCGCAGCGCCGGCGATATCCCAGCGATTGGAGGACTGGAAGGACACCGCGTCCGGATAAAGCCGGAAATGGGTGGTCACCAAATCGTACATGGCTGGTGACGTCTTGAATGTCCCGCAGTCCTCGGCGGAAAACACGACATCGAACACGTCGTCGAGACCGGCAGAGCGAACGGCTCGGGCCAGCATGTCGCGTGACCCGTTGGACAGGATCGCAAGGCGCGCACCGCGATCGCGCAAAGCGCGGAGTGTCGACGGTACCTCCTCGAAGGTGTCGAGATCCCGATAAGCTTCCAGAAGCCGGGAACGCAGAGCGGCATCTGCGCTCGGCACCTTCTGGAACGCGTAGTCGAGTGCATCCTCGGTCAGATCCCAGAAATTCCTGTGTGCGCCGCCCATCAGGCTGCGAACCCACGAATATTCCAGCTGCTTGCGACGCCAGATGTCCGCCAGCAGGCGTCCGTCCTCGCCGATCTCGCCGGCGAGGCGCGTCACGGCGGCGCCTGTATCAAACAGCGTGCCATAGGCATCGAACACGTAGACTGAATACAAGGACGTCTCCCTCGGGTTGCAGGGCCCCGTCCGGTCATATGGGCGAGCGCGTGGGATGGGAAGGTTGCGAGAGCCTCGTGATTGCTTTCGCAGCACTCTGCCGGAGCGGGTGACGCGGCGTTGCGCCTGCGCTATGGACGGTGGCCGGGAGACTTGGTGCTTCCGACGCTTGACACAGAGCCAATCCGGAGCCGGCCATGCCGCAGGAATTTTCTCGTACGCGCACCTTCTTCGACGGCCAGTGGCACGACGGAAATCCGGGTCTGATCGGCCCGCGCAGCCATGCGATGTGGCTCGGCAGTTCGGTGTTCGACGGGGCGCGCTGGTTTGAGGGCCTCGCACCGGATCTCGATCGGCATTGTGCACGCGTCAACCGGTCGGCTGAAGCGCTTGGCTTGAACGCCACGATGGCAGCGGATGAGATTGTGCGGCTGACGCATGAGGGCCTGCAGGATTTCGACGGCAAGACGGCGGTCTATATCCGACCAATGTACTGGGCTGAGGACGGCGGCTACATGGGCGTCCCGGCCGACGCGGCGACGACGCGCTTCTGCCTGTGCCTGTACGAGTCTGCGATGATTGCCTCGTCCGGCTTCACCCTCGGTGTGTCCCCCTTCCGCCGGCCGACACCGGAGACCATGCCGACGCTGGCCAAGGCGGGTTGCCTCTATCCCAATAACGGACGCGCGATCATGGAAGCCAAGTCGCGCGGCTTCGACAATGCGCTCGTTCTCGACATGCTCGGCAACGTAGCGGAGACAGGCACATCCAATCTCTTTATGGTCAAGGACGGCGTCGTCTTCACGCCGATCCCGAACGGCTGCTTCCTGAACGGGATTACCCGCCAGCGCATCATCGCGCTCCTGCGCGAAGCTGGGCGAGAGGTGATCGAATCGACACTCACCGTCGCTGAATTCCGCGACGCGGACGAAATTTTCTCGACCGGTAACCATTCCAAGGTGGTTCCGGTCGTCGGCATCGAGGATCGGCAATTGCAGGCCGGCGCCGTCTATGCCGAGGCCCGAGAGCTCTACTGGTCATTCGCCCGCGCTGCGGCATAAGGAGCGCGGACCATAAAGCGGTGGCAAATGCGACCGTTGGCACTAGCTTCGTTCTCGCCGATTTTTGCGCGCCACGGAAACACTCGCCGAGTTGAGCCGTTGCGCGCCCTGAAACAACCAACCGAAGGAGACGGACCATGGCATTCACGCTTCCGGAGCTTCCCTACGCCTATGACGCGCTGGGACCCTACATGTCTGCCGAAACGCTCGAGTTTCACCACGACAAGCATCACCAGGCTTACGTGACGAAGGGCAACGAGCTGGCGGAGAAGGCCGGCATGGCCGATCTGTCGCTCGAGGAGATCGTCAAGAAGTCCTACGGAACGGACCAGCCGCTCTTCAACAATGCTGGCCAGCACTACAACCACATTCATTTCTGGAAGTGGATGAAGCCGAACGGTGGCGGCAAGAGCCTGCCCGGCAAGTTGCAGACCGCGTTCGAAAGCGATCTCGGCGGCTATGATAAATTCAAGGCCGATTTCGAAGCCGCCGGCGCTGGCCAGTTCGGCTCCGGCTGGGCCTGGGTGGCCGTCAAGAACGGCAAGCTCGAGATCATGAAGACACCGAACGGCGAGAACCCGCTGGTACACGGCGCCGTGCCGATCCTTGGCGTCGATGTGTGGGAGCATTCCTACTACATCGATTACCGCAACGCGCGTCCGAAGTACCTGTCGGCATTCGTCGACAATCTCATCAACTGGGATCACGTGCTCGAAAGCTACGAGACGGCCACGGCCTGATCCACGGGATCATAGCCGCCGTACCTGGCTGGTGCAGACCAAAGGCCTCGCGGCTCACGCCGCGGGGCCTTTTCCTGACCGGCCCACATTTTCGTGACGGCGGCTGGAGGGATTGACGATTGCGCGTCCGGTAAAACTGGTTTCAACTTCCTATCAACAGGCCGTCTTGGCCGATTTTTGGGAGGGTTCCATGCCACAGAACAAGCTTGTCGCCACAACTGCGGCCACGGCCATATCCGTCGCTGCGCTCTTGCCCGCCCATGCGCAAAATGTCGAGCCGATCGAGACGCGGCAGGACCTGATGGAAGAGAACGGCGATTCCGCCAAGGCCGGCGGCGCGATATTGAAGGGCGAGGCACCGTTCGAGACTGCCAAGGCCACCGCCATCTTCTCCGAGATGCACGATGTGGCCATGAAGTTCGGTGACTATTTTCCCGAGGACAGCAAGACGGGCAACGACACCGAAGCCGCGCCTGCGATCTGGGAGAAGCCGGACGAATTCCAGGCGGCGCTCGTCAAGTTCCAGGAAGATACGAAGGCGGCGATGGATGCTGCGCCTCAGGACATCGAGGCGTTCAAGCAGACCTTCGGCATGGTGACGCAGAACTGCAAGGGCTGCCACGAGGATTTCCGCATCGATAAGGACAAGTAGGGGAGGGGCATGCCCCCCGGGGGCGGCGGCCATCTGCACCTGAGCAGGACCGGCTGCCTTTCCTGTAAGCGGAATGAACCGGGATCGGTGCGATGCTCGACCGCATCCTGACGGGCATCTTTCTTATCATCGTGATCGGCGCTGGCGGATTCTACCTCCTGACGATGCCCCAGCGGCTGGATGCCGCAACGCTGGCGGACGTCCCGGCTGGCGATGCGGCCAAGGGCGAGCGGATCTTCTGGGCGGGCGGCTGCGCGTCGTGCCATGCACCGCCCAAGTCCGAAGGTGACGACCGTCTGAAACTAGGCGGCGGCGCGCCGCTGGAGACGGATTTCGGCACCTTCCACGCTCCGAACATCTCTCCTGACCCCGATGCGGGCATGGGTCGCTGGACCTTCGACGATTTCGCCAATGCCATGCAGCGTGGGGTCGATCCGGCCGGGCGCCATCTCTATCCGGCGTTTCCCTACACGTCCTATGTGAACTTGCGGCTGAGCGACGTCGCCGATCTGTGGGCCTTCCTGCAGAGGCTACCGGCGGTTGCGGAGAGGGCACCGCCCAACGATCTCGCTTTCCCCTACAATCTGCGGCGCGGCATCGGGCTGTGGAAGCTCGCTTTCCTGGATAAGGGCGGCCCTGTAGTGGACTTGCCGCCCGACGCGCCGGCCGCTGCGCATGAGGGCCAATATCTCGTCGAGGGCCCCGGCCATTGCGGTCAGTGTCACACGCCACGCAGCCTGGGTGGAGCTGGCGGGATGAAAGGGGTGCGATGGCTTGCCGGGGCGCCCAATCCGGAAGGCGAAGGGCGCGTACCCAACATCACGCCGTCGACCTCGGGGATCGGCAACTGGTCGGCCAGCGACATCGTCTATTATCTTGAGAGTGGTTTCACGCCCGATTTCGATACCGTCGGAGGCGCGATGGTCGAGGTGCAGAAGAATATTGCCCGTTTGCCCGAAGACGACCGCGAAGCGATAGCCGCCTATCTCAAGGCGATTCCTTCTGTCGACAGCGCTTCGGCCCCGACCGCCGGGTCAACGTCGGAGTAGTAGCTCGACGTGCCAGCAGAGTGCCAGCGCTGATCGCAATCACACACTGCGAGACGGCCGTGGACAATGTTGCCATCGTCCACGGCTGTTTTTGCATCATTAAGCCGGCAGCGTGTCCTTGCCCATCAGCCGCAGCGCGAACGCGTCGACAAAGGCGACTTCTTCCAGCTTGGAGAAGCGACCGGAGGCCCCGCCATGGCCGGAATCCATGTTGGTGCGCAGGATGACGGGATTTTCGTCGGTCTTCATGTCGCGCAGCCGTGCGACCCATTTTGCCGGCTCCCAATAGGTCACACGCGGATCGGTCAGTCCGGCCAACACCAGCATCGGCGGATAGGCCTGCCGGCGGACGTTGTCGTAGGGACTGTAGGACGCGATCACTTCGTAGTCCTCGCCCGAGAGGATCGGGTTGCCCCATTCGGGCCATTCCGGGGGCGTCAACGGCAGTGTGTCGTCGAGCATGGTGTTGAGGACGTCGACGAAGGGAACGACGGCGATGATGCCGCCGAATTTCTCCGGCGCCATGTTGGCAATGGCACCCATCAGCATGCCGCCAGCGGAGCCGCCATGAGCCACGATACGGTCGTGCCGCGTGTAGGCCTGGGCCACCAAATGGTCTGCACAGGCGATGAAGTCGGTGAAGGTGTTGGCCTTGTTGCGTCTGCGACCGGCGTCGTACCAGGCAAACCCCTTGTCCTTGCCACCGCGGATATGGGCGATGGCATAGACGAAGCCGCGATCGACCAGCGACAATGCGTTGGCGTTGAAGGACGCGGGAATGGCGATGCCGTAGGAGCCGTAGCCGTAGAGCAGGCAGGGTGCCGTACCGTCCAGCGGCGTGTCCTTGCGATAAAGCAGGGAGACCGGCACTGTTTCGCCGTCCTTGGCAGGGGCCATGATCCGCCGGGTGACATAGTCCGCAGGGTTGTGGCCTGACGGCACCTCCTGCGTCTTCAGGAGCGTGCGCTCGCGTGTCGCGACATTGTAGTCGAAGGTCTGGCCTGGGGTGGTCAGCGACGAATAGCTGAAGCGGATCGTGTCCGTGTCGTACTCATAGGATCCTGCAAGACCGAGCGAGTACGCCTCTTCATCGAAGGCGATGGCGTGTTCCTCGCCGTCCGACAGACGCTTGACCACGATCCGCGGCAATCCGTCCCGCCGCTCCAGCCAGATGAGGTGGCGCTTCAGGATCATATGGTTGAGGATAAGCCGACCGCTTTCGTGTGGAACGTAGTCGGTCCAGTCGGCGCGCCGGGCGGCATCGGTGGGCGCCGTGACGATCTTGAAGTCCGGGGCGCCGCCGGCATTGGTACGGATGTAAAGACAGCCACCGCCTTCATCGACATCGTATTCGACGCCGGTCTCGCGTTCGGCGATCAGTCGCGGCTCGGCGGCGGCATTGTTGGCCGGAAGGATCCAGCATTCCGACGTTTCGTGGTCGTGGATGTCGATGACCATGAACTCGCCGGACTGGGTCTTGCCCACATCCATGAAGAAGCCCGTGTCGGTCTCCTCATAGATCAGGCGGTCATCCACCGGGTCGCTGCCCAGGCGATGGTAGAAGACCCGGCTTGGGCGGTGATTGCTGTCGAGCCGCGTATAGAAGAACCCTTCGGACCGTGCAGACCACGCTGCGCCGCCGCTCGAATCCTCGATCGTATATTCGAGGTCCTTGCCGCTTTCGAGGTCGCGAATGGACAGCGTGTAGAATTCTGATCCCTTGTCGTCATGCGACCAGGCGAGCCAGCGGTGATCGGGCGAATGGGCAATGCCGCCGAGCGAGAAATAGGCACGATCGGCCGCTTCGATCTGTCCGTCGAGGAGCACGGCCTCGGGGTCGGCCGAGCTGCCCCGCGGGCACCGCACGAAGCGCGGATATTCCGCGCCTGTCTGGTACGATATGCCATAGGCCCATGGTCCGTCGGGCGCCGGGACGGACGAATCGTCCTCCTTGATGCGCCCACGCATTTCCCTGACCAGCATTTCGCGCAGATCCTGCGTGCCGGCCATCACCGCTTCCTGGTAGGCATTTTCTGCCACCAAATGATCCCGGATCTGCGGGTCGAGGACCGCCGAGTCCTTGAAGACGTCCTGCCAGTTATGCGCCCGCAGCCAGGCATATTCGTCTGAGCGTTCCCGACCATGACGGATGTCGGTTTCGGGACGGCGTTCGGCACTTGGCGGAACGGGGACGGTCGGCGGTGTCACGGTATCGGTCATCGAGCCTGTCTTGCAGATGTCTGGAAGAGGGGGAACGGAACGCGTCGCTTGGCTGCTGGGCAGGAGGTGCTGGCGAAAACAAGTGTAGCGGTGAGGAAGTCCGGAGCAAAACCGGCGTGACCGGCAGATCGCTTTCCGGCGTCAATCGGCGCCCCCTGGGTGCTTCGCTGCAATCGTCGAGGCGAGCCGTGCCCACCGTTTCGATAGCCAGTTAGGCATAGCGGCCGCAGGCCGCAACCCGCGCGGGCAGCTTCGACGGCGAGGATGGCTCTGACGTCAAGGATGGCTCGATCAAAACTTGGTCAGGTGCGTTGCCTTGCCGCGGCAGGCTCGGCTTCGTATGAGGGGGAAGATCACAAGGCGATGCGACGGCTTCGCCACCGAATTGGAACGGGGAGCCGGGGCAGCGCATGACAGGGATCGAGTCCAACAGCGGTTTTCTCGCGCTCGCCCTGCCATTCCTCGCCGCGGCCCTGGCACCGGTACTCACCCGCATCCTGAAGCAGCATTCATGCTGGGTTCTGGCCCTCGCGCCTGCCCTGGCCTTCGTGATCTTTCTCGGCGCGCTGCCGGAGGTGGCGGCAGGACGCGTCTTCCTATTCGGTCTCGACTGGATTCCGTCCTTCGACGTCCGCTTCTCGTTCCGCCTGGACGGCCTGTCCTCGACCTTTGCGCTGCTGATCACCGGCATCGGCACGCTGATCATCCTGTATTCCGGTGGCTATCTCGCCGGGCACCGGGATCAGGGTCGCTTCCTGTCCTTCATGCTGATGTTCATGGGGGCCATGCTCGGGCTCGTCATGTCTGACGATCTGATGACGTTGATCGTCTATTGGGAGCTGACATCGATCACCTCCTTCCTGCTCATCGGCTTCGACCATGAGCGGGGCGCCGCGCGCCGAGGCGCAATCCAGGCGCTGGTGATAACCGGCGGTGGTGGCCTGGCGCTGATGGCCGGCCTGATCGCCATTCGTGAGCTCACCGGGCTCACATCGCTCAGCGACATTCTGGCTGCGGGTGACGCCCTTCGCGACAGCACCTTCTACGTGCCCATCCTGATCCTGGTGCTGGCTGGCGCCTTCACCAAGTCGGCGCAGATGCCGTTCCATGTGTGGCTGCCGAATGCGATGGAGGCTCCGACACCGGTCTCGGCCTATCTGCATTCGGCGACGATGGTGAAGGCCGGGGTATATCTGCTGCTGCGCCTGCATCCAGCCCTCGGCGAGACGGCATTGTGGACCACCATCCTGCCGCTCTTCGGTTCGGTGACGCTGGTGGTCGGCGCGCTTCTGGCCGTCCGGGCAACCGACATCAAGATCACGCTGGCCTACACGACGGTCGCCTCGCTCGGCCTCCTCGTCATGCTGATCGGCGTCGGCACAGAGACGGCGATCATCAGCGCGGTCCTGTATCTGATCGCGCATTCGCTGTTCAAGGGCGGCCTGTTCATGGTCGCCGGTTCCGTAGATCACGGCGCCCACACCCGCGAGATCGACCATCTCGGCGGCCTCGGTCGGGCGATGCCGATCACTTTCGCGGCGGCCCTGCTGTGCGCCCTGTCGATGGGCGGAGTCACGCCGTTCGTCGGCTTCCTCGCCAAGGAAGAAATCTACCATGCGCTGGAGTATGGCGACCCCTATCATGTCGCGCTGATCTGTGCGGCGATTGCCGGCAATGCACTGATGTTTGCGGCCGCCTTCATCGTCGCACTGAAGCCGTTCATCGGCCGGATGCCGGAGACCATCCATCATCCCCACGAGGGTACCCTGACGATCTGGATCGGGCCGCTCGTTCTGGGCGTGCTCGGTCTCGTCGGCGGGTTGCTCTATGGCGTCTACCACGCGCTCTTTTCGTCACCGATGGCCTCGGCGGCGGTGGGCGAGCCGGTGGCGATCGAGATCGGCTGGATACCGCATCTGAACCTTGCCTTCGCCCTGTCGCTGGCGACGGTCGCCCTGGGCGCGGCGATCTACCTCCTGTCGGATCGACTGCGGGCCGGGCTGTCGGCGTTTCTGGCGGCGATCGGCTGGGGGCCCGACAAGGGCTTCGACCAGGCGATGCGCGGCCTGATCCGCGGCGCTTTCGCCATCACGCATTTCCTGCAGTCGGGCCGCCTCGACTATTACATGACCGCCACCGTCGCCGTGATGACCGCGGCCCTTTTCGGCGCGATGTTCTACACCGGTGGCTGGCCCGCCATGCCGGCCTTCCCACAGGTGCGCTACTACGAATGGATGGTGCTGGCGCTGCTTCTGTGCGGCATCTTCGCCGTGGTCGTCGCCAAGAACCGGCTGACCGCCATCGTCTCGCTCGGCATCCAGGGCTTTGCGGTGGCGCTGATCTTCATGCTGATGGGGGCGCCGGACCTGTCCTTCACCCAGTTCATGGTGGAGACCCTGTCGGTGGTCATCCTTGCCCTCGCGATCACCCGGCTGAAGCTGTCGCCTACCGATCATCGGCCAACTCGCGAGAAGCTGCCGGATGCCGCCCTTGCGGCTGCCGCCGGTGCCGGCTTTGGTCTGTTTCTGCTCGCCGTGGTGCAGCGGCCGTTCGACTCCCTGCTGTCGGATTTCTTCGAGCAGTACAGCTACACCATCGCCCATGGCCGAAACATCGTGAACGTTATCCTGGTCGACTTCCGCGGGATCGATACGATGGGCGAGATCGCCGTGGTCATGACCACGGGGCTCGGCGTTCTGGCCCTGATCCGCATCCAGGTCGGCCGCCGCAATCGACGAATTATTGACCCGATGGAGACGACGCCATGAGGACGGTTATCTTCCGTTTCACCGCGCCGTATCTGACCAGCCTGATGGTGCTGTTCTCGATCTTCGTGCTGCTGCGCGGGCACAACGAACCTGGGGGCGGCTTTATCGGCGGGCTGATCGCAGCGTCGGCCTTTGCCATCTACGGCATCGCCTGCGGCGTCGCGCCGGTCCGGCGGGCCATGTATTTTCATCCCATGGCCATTGCCGGCTGCGGTCTCATGCTGGCGGTCCTGGCTGGCGTGGTGTCACTGGTAACCGGCGTCGAGTTCCTGACAGGTGTCTGGAGCTTCCCGGCCATCCTCGGCGGTGATGTGGGAATCTCGACACCACTGTTCTTCGACATCGGAGTCTATCTCGTCGTCGTCGGCGCGATCAGCACGATCGGACTCGCGCTCGAGGAAAGGGAGACAGACTGATGGAGACCGCACTCGCCTTCGTCGTCGGCTGCCTCTTTGCCGTCGCTTTCTATCTGCTCCTGTCGAAGCACATCATCCGGATGCTGCTTGGCGTCGTGCTTCTGGGCAACGCCGTCAATCTTCTGATCTTCACGGCCGGGCGCGTCGGTCCGATCGCACCGCCGATCATCCCGAACGAACTGGCGCTGCCCGATAGGGTCATTGCGAATCCATTGCCACAGGCGCTTATCCTCACCGCGATCGTGATTTCCTTTTCATTTTTTGCCTTTCTCCTGGTGCTGACCTATCGCGCCTACCAGGACCTTGGCACGGACGACACGGACCAGATGCGCATAGCGGAACCCGAGGACCAGGGGCTGCCGCCTCTGGGTTACTGACATGGCAGCGACAGGCACAGTCGATACGGGGGCGCAATACGGCGATCTCGCGGCCCTCAAGGTGCAGGCGATGACGGCAGGTCCCGTCGCTGCTTCGGACTATCTGATCGTGCTGCCGGTGGTGATTTGCCTGCTCTTCGGGGCAGGGCTGCTGATGATGCGCAAGCGCACGAAGCGGCAGCCGTGGATCGCGATCCCCGGTCTGGTGCTGCTCTTCGCCGTGGACCTCGCCCTGCTGGTGAAGGTCGCCAACGATGGCACGCAGACGATGATGATGGGCGGCTGGAAGCCGCCCTTCGGGATCGCCTTCACCGTCGACCTCATGGGGGCGCTGTTCGTTACCGTTACGGGCTTCGTGGCGCTGGCCTGCGGCATCTACGCCGTCGCCTCCATCTCATCGACCGAGCGGCGCTACGGCTTTTATCCGTTCCTGTTCCTGATGATCGGCGGCGTCTCCGGGGCGTTCCTGACCGGCGACGTCTTCAACCTCTACGTCTGGCTGGAAGTGCTGCTGATCGGTTCCTTCGGTCTCCTGATCCTTGGCTCCGAGCACGAACAACTGGACGGGGCGACCAAGTACTGCTTCCTCAATCTGGTCGGCACCACGCTGTTTCTGATCACCACGGCCTATCTGTACGGCGTGTTTGGTACCCTCAACATGGCCGATATCGCGGTAAAGGCCGGCGAGATGCAGGGCGACAGCGCAGTCTATGTCATCGCCGTCATGTACCTGGTTGCCTTCTCGCTGAAGGCTGCGGCATTCCCCTTGAATGCGTGGCTGCCGGCTTCTTATCACACGCCCCGTTTCGTCGTGTCGGCGCTGTTCGCCGGTCTCCTGACCAAGGTCGGCGTCTACGGCATCATCCGTGTCCTGATGATGCTGTTTCCGCCGGAACATCAGGCGCTGGCACCGCTGATCGCCTGGATCGCCGGGCTAACCATGCTTCTGGGCGCACTTGGCGCGCTGGCGCAGACCGATTTGCGGCGGCTCCTGAACTACATGGTAGTTGCCGGCATCGGCACGATCTTGGCCGGCCTCGCCATCCCCCAAGTCGCGTCTGTTATGGTGGCTCAAGCGGATGGGGAGGCGACTGTCGCTGCAGCCGCAACCATGGCATCGGCTACCCAGACCGGGCTGTCCGGTGCGATCTACTACGCGCTTCATTCGATCGTGGTGATGACCGCGCTGTATCTGGCGGCAGGTGTCGCCGCCCAGCTCAACGGCTCCTCGTCGCTTGCCGAAATGGGCGGGCTGTGGCGACGCTATCCGATGCTGGCCGCGCTGATGCTGGTCTTCCTGTTCGGGGTCTCGGGCCTGCCGCCCTTCTCCGGTTTCTGGCCGAAGGTGGCGCTGGTGCGCGCGACGATCGTCGCCGATCTGCCGTGGCTGGCTGCGACCATTCTCTTCTCGGGCTTCCTCCTGACCATCGCCAGCGCGCGCGTGTTCGCACTCGCCTTCTGGCGGCCACTGCCGGCCATGGCAGCCGTGGGCAACGCCTCCGATGCGCGCGAGATCGAGAGGAAGCGTTTCCAGGCGCCTGGGCCGGACAAGCCGCTGTCGCTTATCCCGCTGCTGGCGCTGGCGGGCTTCGTCGTGGCGGCTGGCATCTGGCCGGAATGGCTGGCGCGCTTAACCGACGCCGCGGCGGCGGGCGTGCTGGATCCGGCGACCTATCTGCAGTCGGTGTTCGGAGGCGTGTCGTGAGGCTTTCGCTCTTCAACCTGGTCCTCGCCCTGATCTGGGTGGTCGTGTCCGGCTCGTTCACCTTGATCAACTTGCTGTTCGGCTTCGCGCTTGGCGCGGCGGCGCTTTACCTGATCCGCGAGCAGGTCGGCACTGTCGGCTATGTCGGTCGTGCGAGGCGAATCTTTGGGCTGTTCCTGCTATTTCTCCGCGAGCTGATCAAGTCGGCATGGCGCGTGGCCGTCCTTGTGCTGAAGCCGCGCATGGATCTGAAGCCCGGCATCTTTGCTCATCAGCTAAAGGTCGAAAGCGATTTCGAGATCACGCTCCTTGCCAATCTGATCACGCTGACGCCGGGAACCCTGGCCGTGGACGTGTCCGAAGACCGCTCCATCCTCTATGTCCACGCGATCGACTGCTCGGACCCCGCTGCCGCCCGTGCTGATATCGCCAATGGCTTTGAGGCTAAGATCCTGGAGGCGTTTCGATGAGCCTTCATGATTTCGCCCAGAGTCTGTTCACATTCTCGATCGACGTCGCCCTCGTGCTGCTCGGTGTCGCGTTCCTCCTGACGGTCATCCGCATCATGGTCGGGCCGACACTGCCGGACCGGGTGCTCGGCCTCGACATGCTGACCAGCGTGGCGATCGGCTTCATCGCAGTGATCGGCATCGATACCGGCTTCACGCTCTATGTCGACATTGCCATTGCGCTCGGTCTCGTCGGTTTTCTCGCCACGGTCGCCTTCGCCCGCTTCATCCAGGCGCGCGGCAAGACCGAGGAAGAGCGAATTCAGTCACTGCCGTTCCAGGAACCGCGATCGGGGCACGGCGCGGCACGGCAACAGGGGGAGACGAAATGATAGATGATCTCGTCGTCATCGCCTCAGCGCTTCTGATGCTCGCCGGGTCGGCCTTCGCGGCAATCGCCGCGCTGGGTATCGTGCGGCTTCCGGACCTGTACACGCGCATGCATTCGGCCTCCAAGGCCGGCGCAGTCGGATCGGGCATGTTGTTGATCGCCTTGGCACTCACGGCGGATTCGACGCCTGTGGCGCTGCGGGCGCTGATGGCGGTGGCGTTCTTCCTCCTCACCGCGCCGTTGTCGGCGCACCTCCTCGCCAAGGCGTCTTACGCCGTGGGTTACCCGCTCTGGTCGCAGTCGGTGCTGGACGAGATGCCCCCGATCCGGCCACACTCGAAAGGTTCGGCTCGGCCGAACACGCAAGATCCGGCCGATCGCGCTGACGGGCAGGCCTGAAGTCGGGACGAGCGGAGCCTGCATGCTGACCGGAATCCTTGTCGTCTTCGCCGGCCTCTTCGGCGCGGCAGGCATCGCCGGTGCGGCCGTTGCTGCGCATGGCGGCGGAGACGCGCAACTTGCTGCCATCGCAGCAGCCATTGCGGTCGTCCATGCGCCGACGCTACTCGCGCTCGCTGGGCTGCGAAGCTACCTGCCGCGCCTCGCAGGGTCAGCGGGATTCCTGGCAATCATTGGGACGCTGTGCTTTTCCGGCGACCTTGCGGCGCGCGTCGCCTGGGACGATCGGCTCTTCACCAATGCCGCGCCGATCGGTGGTTCGCTTCTGATCCTCAGCTGGATGGTGGTGGCCGTAGCGGGCATCATCCTCGCCGTACGGCGAACGGGGTTCAAGGCGACGCCCTGAGGGGGTCACGGCGCTTTCCAGCGCGCTGCGCCATGATGCGACAGACAGGGAAGGGATCGCCATGAACGGATTCGACGAGGCACTATTTTCGGGCAAGACCATTGTCGTGACCGGCGCCGGGAGGGGAATCGGCGCGGCGGTCACTCGCCTCTTTCTTGCAACGGGAGCGACAGTCGTCGCCCATGCAGGCCGCAGCATGGAACACGCCGAGGCTGATCTTCTTGCCGGGCTGCCTGAGGCGCATCGGGCCCGGCTGATACTGCTGACGGCAGATCTGTCCGGGCATGATGGTGCGGACACGCTGGCGCGTGCAGTCCTCGGAAAAGTCGCCGGGCGCATCGATGTCCTTGTCAATAATGCCGGTACGATGGGTGGACGTGTCGCGGCGGGCGAAGTCACCCAGGCGCAATATGATCAGGTCGTGGATCTCAACGTGCGCTCGGTTGTCACGCTGACGACCGCCCTGCTGCCGGCGTTGAAGGCGGCGGAAGGGGCCGCCATCGTCAACACGTCGTCGATCTCGGCGACGATCGGCGGCAGTCCTGGCTCGTCGCTCTACTCTGCCTCCAAGGCGTTCATATCGACCTGGACCCGCGCGCTCGCCCGCGAGCTAGCTCCGGACAATATCCGCGTCAATGCAGTCTCGCCCGGAACGATCATGACCGACTTTCACCGTCGCTACTCGACGCAGGAAAAGCTCGACGCCACGGCTGCCGTGATTCCGCTGAAGCGGCTGGGGAGCGCGGAGGATTGCGCGCCGGCCTACGTCTTCCTGGCAAGCCCGGTCCTGTCGGGCTATGTGACCGGTCAGGTGCTGGAGGTGAATGGCGGCCAGTTCATGGGCTGATCGGCAGGTCTCGCCGGATATGCCTGCGGCGACATCCGGTGAATAATACCCCGGAACTACTGTCCGACAATCTCGCGTGTGGAATCGAACACGATGTCCTTGTTGCGATCCATGATGTAGCGCAGGTCCCACTCGTCGCGGCACAGATAGACTGGCCGTTCATCGCGGTCGCGGGCCACATGGGTGATGTTGTCCTTGATAAAGGCTAGCAGCGTCGCATCACTTTCGCAGCGGATCCAGCGGGCGACATTGAAGGACACCGGCTCGAAGCTGACGTCTGCCTTGTACTCACCGGCAATGCGCGATGCGAGGACGTCGAGCTGCAGCGGGCCAACGACTCCGACGATCCAGTCCGAACCGATCGACGAGCGGAAGACCTGCACGAGGCCCTCTTCGGCGAGATCCTCGAGGCCTCGGCGAAGCTGCTTCAGCTTCATGGAATCCTCCAGCCGCACGCGGCGCAGCACTTCCGGCGCAAAGGCGGGCAGGCCGGTGAAGCGGAAATTCTCGCCCTCGGTCAGCGTGTCACCAACGCGCAAAGTGCCGTGGTTCGGAATTCCGATCACGTCGCCTGCGTAGGCTTCCTCGGTCAAAGCGCGTTCCTGGGCGAAGAAGTAGATCGGGTTGGAGACTGCCAGCGATTTTGCCGAGCGCACGTGATCGAGTTTCATGCCGCGCTTGAAATGGCCCGAGCAGAACCGCACGAAGGCGACGCGGTCGCGGTGCTTGGGGTCCATGTTCGCCTGCACCTTGAAGACGAAGCCGGAAACCTTGTCCCCGTCGGGCGCGATCGGGCCCTGATCCGATGGCTGTGGGCGCGGCGCCGGAGCGTGGGCGGCAATCAGGTCCATCAGCCGGTCGACGGCAAAGTTCTGCAGCGCGCTGCCGAACACCACCGGCGTCAGGTGACCCTGGCGATACGCCACCGGATCGAAATCGGCATAACCTTCGGAGGCGAGGGCCGCTGCTTCGCGGAAGCCGGCATAGGTGTCGGGGTGCATCACCTTGGCGAGACCCGGATCGTCGAGCCCACCTTCGAAATGCACGGTCTTGTCGCTACCGGCGACGAGAAAGTCGTTGGCGGCCAGGTCGTAGCAACCCCTGAACAGTCCCCCCTGGCCGACCGGCCAGACCACCGGCGCAACGGTGAGAGCGAGTTGCTCCTCGATTTCGTCGAGCAGTTCGAACGGGTCACGGCCCTCGCGGTCGATCTTGTTGACGAAGGTGACGATCGGGATGTCGCGCAGGCGGCAGATCTCGAACAGCTTGCGCGTCTGTGCCTCGATGCCCTTGGCCGCATCGATGACCATGATCGCGCTGTCGACGGCCGTGAGCGTGCGATAGGTGTCTTCGGAAAAGTCGCTGTGGCCCGGCGTGTCGAGGAGGTTGAAGGTGATCCCGTGCTTCTCGAAGGTCATCACCGATGACGTGACAGAAATGCCGCGGTTCTTCTCGATGTCCATCCAGTCGGATTTAGCGCGACGGCCGTTACCCTTGGAGCGGACCGCACCGGCCATCTCGATCGCGCCGCCGGCCAGGAGCAGCTTCTCGGTGAGCGTCGTCTTGCCGGCGTCCGGATGCGAGATAATGGCGAAGGTCCGCCGGGTCGTGTGATCGGATCGCATGGCCGGAGCATTGGCCTCAGGCGGCAGGGTGTCGGCGGTCGCGCTCACGAGAAACTTCTCCAGGTCAAAACGATGTTGGCCCACATGGTGGGAGGGCTGATCATGAAAGGCAGGGATGGCGCGTCGATCGTCGCTCGGTTCAGCCGACCGGTCGCCTCGGGATTGCCGCCATCCGCGCATGCATCTCCCGCCAGATAGTCGGTTTCGGCACAAATTGCACGCCTGCCGGTCCAACATGCATGCAGCTATCACAGCAGCCAGCCGAGAGCCTGCCGCAGCCGCGCCGTCGCGTCGCGATCGAACCAGGCGCCGTGCGCAAAGATCACGCGTTCCGGGTTGAGGTCGACGAGACGGCGGGCAGCCTCTCTCGCAACCTCCCCCTTCGCCCGGACGATCGCCCGCAGATAGACCGGCGCCCGGCCACGGGGCGCGGTCACGCCTGCAAGCTTCGCGAGCGGACGCGCCAGCCACTGCAGCCTGTTCGCCTGCAGATTCTGGACGAGATCGGCGAGCAGCAGAGTTCGGCTTGCATGGTGGAACATGGCGGTTTCGGCAAAGCCGCCAATACCGGGGACAAGGATCTGCTCGATCTCACGCGGCCAACCTTCGATCCCCGCAGAGAGATCGCGATCGAAACGCACCCCCGAACGGCGGACCGGAATGCGGTTTCGCAGACCCGGCGTCGCCCAGGCGAGGGCCCTTGGAAATCGTTTCTGCCATTCCTGCACATGGAGCCAGTGTCCACTGCTTGGCGCGACCAGATGAGCCACGTCTCCGATCGCCTCCAGCTCCGCCTGCAAGGCGTCGGTCACTCGCGTCGGTGAGTGCAGTAACAAGCTGTCATCGGCGAGTTGGACGACCGTCATGCGGACAGGGAGGGCCAGCCCGAACGGCTTCACCGGTCCGCTGTCGACAATCCAGAGGTTGTCA
Organism: Aurantimonas sp. A2-1-M11; assembly: GCF_036549475.1. NCBI lineage: Bacteria > Pseudomonadati > Pseudomonadota > Alphaproteobacteria > Hyphomicrobiales > Aurantimonadaceae > Aurantimonas > Aurantimonas sp. A2-1-M11. Next base: position 133,389 of record NZ_JAZHLI010000005.1, read on the forward strand.
GCGACCGGCTTGAGGGTGTCGGTCGGTGGATAGAGGACACGCATGTCGGACATGGCTGACCGCTTGAAGGGGCAGGGACGTGCTGTTGTCCTTGCCTGAGACTCACGATGGCTGATCGGTTTCCGATCGACGCTAAGCGCAACCATAGGCACGGAAGTTCCGGGCCACGTCTTGAAACGGACACGTATGGCTGCATAGATGCGGGTAGATCTCGGCCAATCAAGGCTGCGGTCCGCGCCCGTGGAAAGGGAAAACGACACTGAGACCTGCGGCTGAAGCGAAGGACGTCTTTCAGACCTCTCCTTCTGACGCGCCCGCCACCGATGCAACGGTTGGCCGGTCCGCAATCGATCTCGTGACTTCGAGTCTGGAAGATTCGAAGGGCGAGGACATCGTCTCCATCGACATGAAGGGCAAATCGGCACTGGCCGATCACATGGTGATCGTCTCCGGTCGATCGAACCGTCATGTCAGCGCCGTTGCCGGCAATCTTCTCCGCGACCTAAAGCAGGAAGGCTTCGGGTCACATATGAAGGTCGAAGGCCTGCAGAACGGCGACTGGGTACTGATCGATACGGGCGACATCATCGTCCATATCTTCCGTCCCGAAGTCCGCAGCTTCTACAATATCGAGAAGATGTGGACGGTCGGCGACACTGGGGAATCGACGGTACACTAGTCTCTGCGCCTCCCGAACGGGGCGCCGCTGTTCCTTGGCACGCTGGCAGCTCGCTGCCGGCGGCAAGGAGTATTACGACAAGAAGGCTTCGGCCGAGAGGGAGCTCGGGCGATGCGGCTGAGCATTGCGGCCATCGGGAGGATGAAGGCCGGTCCGGAGCGAGAGCTCGCAGATCGCTATCTCGATCGTCTCAAAAAAACTGGCGGTACGCTGGGGCTGGATTTCTCCGGCCTGTCGGAGTTTCCCGAATCACGATTGTCCACCGTTTCGGAGCGCAAGCGCGACGAGGCAGGACGGCTGACGGTGCCTCTAGCGGAAGGCAGTGTGCGCATCGTTCTCGACGAACGCGGCAGAACCCTGTCGTCGGAGGAATTCGCATCCGCATTGGCCGGTTTTCGCGATGCCGGACGCCGCGACGCCGCGATCCTCATCGGCGGGCCCGACGGCCACGACGAGACGCTGAGGTCTGCGGCCGACCTTTCCCTGTCGCTCGGTCGCCTGACCTATCCTCATCAGATCGCCCGCATTCTGATTGCCGAGCAACTCTATCGAGCCGCGACGATCCTTGCCGGCCATCCCTATCATCGCAGCTGATCCAGCGGCGCAGGAGGTGTGGCGTCACATCGGCGCCTGCCAAGCCGGGCGACGATGGTTGATCGCTTGTTAACGGCCTGATTCTATCTTCCAAATCAGCTATGACATTCCAGCGATGCGCGTGGGAAAGGGCAGTCTTGATCGAAGGACGGACAGGCGCTGAGGGAAGCGGGCACCGGTGGTGGCGGATCACTGCCGCGATGCTGTGCGCCTGTGCTGCGCTCTATCCCATTTCATCCGCTGCCCTGCCGGAGGATGGATCGGCGTCATCCGATCGATCTGGCCTGGATCCGGTCCACGTCGGCTCGGTCAAGCCGGCTAGCTCCGACCTTCTGGAGCGCCAGCGACGCCAGACGGCCGCCGACCTGGCCGCCCTGTCCCAGAGCATCGAGCTTTCAGAGGATACCATCCGCACGCTGGACGCGGAGATTGCAGCGCTCGCCGAAGACCGGGGCCGAGTGCGTGCGGCGATGATCGCGGCGGCCGAGGCGCAGAAGACCGTCAGCCGCGAGATCGCCGCAACCGAAGAGCGCGTCGATGCGCTGGCGACCGAGGAAGGGACGATCAAGGTCTCCCTGCGCGAGCGTCGCGGCCTCCTCGCGCAGGTGCTCGGGGCGTTGGAGAGAATGGGGCGCAAACCGCCGCCCGCGTTGCTGGTCAAGCCCAACGACGCGCTTGGCTCGGTTCGCAGTGCCATCCTGCTCGGAGCCGTCGTTCCTGCCATTCACGAGCAAACCACCGTCCTGATCGCCGATCTCGAACGGCTGGCCACGGTCCGGGCAGCGATCGCCGCTGAAAAGCAGCGGTTTGCCTCGCAGTTGATCCGACATCGGGAGGAAGAACAGCGGCTGGAGCGGCTGATCGCCGAGAAGCAGCGGCTGGAGGCCGCCAATCGCGATCGCCGGGCAGCTGAGGCGACTCGCGCGGCCGATCTTGCAGCGCAGGCGACCGACCTCAAGGACCTCATCGCCTCGCTGCAAGCCGACGTCGAGCAGGCAAGGGCGACCGAGGAGGCCGAGCGGGTAGCGGAGGCCAAGCGCCTCGCCGCCGAGGCCGAGGCGAAAGCCGCGGCCCGCCTTGCCGCAGACCGCCAAGCCCGCGAACAGGCTGTTCGGCTCGAGGCGGAGCGTCTCGATCGCGAGTTGGAGGCAGCGAAGACCCGGCGCTTGGCCCGGCTGGACGCTGACAAGGGCTCCGAAGCGATTGCGACAGCCGATGCTGAAGTGCCGAGGCCCGGCGACGAAGCGCCGCAGGAGGTCCCAGGCGACGGATCGGCACTCGCTTCGGCCGAAATCGATCAGCATCGTGGGGGGGAGAGCGCCCAGATAGAAGTGCTGGAAGAAGGCGCAGAAGAGGAGATGGAAGTGGCTGCACTCGAGCCTTCGACGCAACAAGCGTCTCGGCCTGGCGTCGCCAATTCGTCCGCGCCGAGCTACGATATCGCTTCACTTCGGCGTCAGGCGCCGCGACTCGCGCCATCTGCCGCATTTTCGACAATGAAAAAACGATTGTCGAGACCGGTGGCTGGCAAGCAGCTCATCGGATTCGGGGAGAAGGACGACATCGGTCGCGAGACCACAGGAGCCTCATTCGCCGCCCGGACGCAGGACGTGGTCACCGCGCCGGCAGATGCGACTGTCCTCTACGCTGGACCCTTTCGCTCCTACGGTCAGCTATTGATCCTTGACGCCGGCGATGGCTATCATGTGGTGTTGGCTGGAATGGCTCGGATCGATGTGGAACCGGGCTCGTTCGTTTCGGCCGGGGAACCCGTCGCGACGATGGGAGCCAAGCGTCTCGCGAGTATTGCAGTCGCCGAATTCGGCGTCTCGGAGCCCGCGCTCTACGTCGAGTTCCGAAAAGACGGAAAGCCGGTGGATCCGTCACCATGGTGGATCGACCAACCCTCTGGAAGGACGAGGAATGATTCGTAAGCTCTCGATACTCTTTGCCGGGGCGCTGATGGGGGCAACGGCAATGACCGTGGTCGGTCAGAATGCCGGTGCCGCCAATGCTGCGGGCTCCGACACCTATCGGCAGCTCGCGATCTTCGGCGATGTGTTCGAACGGGTTCGCGCCCAGTATGTCGATGAACCGGACGATCAGAAGCTGGTCGAGACGGCCATCAACGGCATGCTCACCTCGCTCGATCCGCATTCGAGCTACATGAATGCGGAACAGGCGGCCGACATGCGGACCGAAACCCGAGGCCAGTTTGGCGGTCTCGGTATCGAGGTCACCATGGAGGACGAACTGGTCAAGGTCGTGTCTCCCTTCGACGGCACGCCGGCCGACAAGGCGGGTATTCTCGCTGGCGATCTCATTGCCGAGATTGATGGCGAGCAGGTTCGCGGTCTGACACTCGCCGAGGCCGTCGACCGGATGAAGGGCGATATCGGCACCAGCGTCGATCTCGTCATTATCCGCGAAGGCGCCAATAAGCCGGTGCGCCTCACCGTCACCCGCGACGAGATCAAGGTCCCGTCCGTGCGACATTCGGTGAAGGGCGACATCGGCTACATCAAGCTGATGAAGTTCAACGAGCAGACCACGATCGGGCTGGAGGAATCCATCGCCGATATCGAGGAGAAGATCGGCGCCGACAAGGTGAAGGGCTACGTCCTTGACCTGCGTCGCAATCCGGGCGGCCTTCTCGACGAGGCGGTATCGGTCTCAGACGCATTCCTGGGCAAGGGAGAGATCGTCTCCACCCGTGGGCGCAACGCCGACGAGACCCGTCGCTACAACGCTCGCAGTGGCGACGAGATCAACGGCAAGCCGCTGGTCGTCCTGGTCAATGGCGGATCGGCTTCGGCTTCGGAGATCGTGGCCGGCGCCCTGCAGGATCAGCGCCGCGCGACCATCGTGGGCTCGCGTTCCTTCGGCAAGGGATCGGTGCAGACGATCATCCCGCTCGGCGCAAACGGCGCACTGCGGCTGACCACGGCCCTGTACTACACGCCGTCCGGCCGCTCGATCCAAGGACGGGGTATCGATCCGGACATCGGCGTCGAACAGCCGCTGCCGCCGGAAATCCGCGAGCAGATGGGCCTCGACGCGGAGGACGACCTGACACGGGGCGAATCCTCGCTGCGCGGCCACATCACCGGCAACGAGGAAACCGATGAGGGCTCCGGCTCGCTCGACTACGTGCCGCCGGAGGAGAAAGACGATCTGCAGTTGCAGTACGCGCTGGACCTCCTGAACGGCGTCAAGTCGAATGCGATGTTCCCGCCCAAGCAGGAAGCGAACGCCGCCAACTGAGTAGATAGCGGGCGGCACTTACCGCCGCCGCGCTGGCAACAGATCAGGCCCGGTCGTGCGTTGTGCACGGCCGGGCCTTCTGCGTAATGGGGTTGGGGGACCGTACACCGCTCGTTCTGCAGTGCAGTGAGCTCCGATCCAGCTTCGCCGGATAGACGGGGGTATGCGTGGCTCCCTCTACCAGCCCCTCGGTCTCGACCTTGACGACGGCATCGTCCGGCGGCGCCGTCCGGCTGCTTCCACGGTGGGTCTGGCGTGCCTGGCATCGACGATCCTGGCCGGCTCGGTTGCAATCGCGCTCCTCGGCCAGCCCGAGCGGCGGATGGTCGACCGATATGCCGCGCCGTCCACCGAGGCGGCAGGCGCCGCGGTGCCGGCGACTGCACCTGTTACTCGACAACCGCTTCCGGTGGTGATCTCTGGGTTGGATACTGCCCCGCCGTCACCGCGCGGCGGTGTCGGCTTTCGGGTCGAAGATCCGGAGATTCTCAGGCAGAGCCCGAGTACCGCGCATCTTCCTGACGACGCCTTGATCGAAGACAGTGCCTATGGCCCGCTGCCCGTTCGAGGCACGGATGGACGACGCCCTTTCGACGTCTATGCGGGCGCCTGGAGCGGCAAGCCCGGCACCCGCATCGCCATCGTGGTGGGTGGTCTCGGTATCAGCCAGACCGGAACGATGAACGCCATCGGCACGCTGCCTGCCGGCGTTACTTTCGGCTTCTCGCCAGCCGGCAACAGTCTCGATCGTTGGATGCAGGAGGCTCGTCGAACAGGCCATGAACTCGTTCTGCAGGTTCCGTTGGAACCGGTGGGCTATCCACAGGCCGATCCGGGCGAGAACACGCTGACCGTGGCTGACGCCGCCGCCGGCGACTTTGCGGCTCTTCACGCTTCACTCTCCGCCATCACCAATTATGTCGGCGTCATGAACTATATGGGGGGGCGTTTCACCGGTGACCCCGAGGCCATGGAACAACTGATCGCGGAGCTCGGCCGTCGCGGTCTGATGTATCTCGACGATGCCTCTTCCCTGCGCTCGGTCGCCACAGATACTGCGCAACTTCAGAACGTGCCGTCGGCGGTGTCCGATCTGGTCATCGATCGGACCCAGAACCCTGTCGACATTCGTGGCCAGCTCGATACCCTGGAACGCATTGCTCGTGCCGAGGGGGCCGCGATCGGTGTTGCCTCCGCCTTCGACGTCAGTGTCGCCAGCATTGCCGAATGGATTGGCGAGGCGAGAGGCCGCGGAGTCGAGATCGTGCCACTTTCCGCACTCGCCAACGACCCCGAGCGGCGCTGATACCGTTAATCACACCGGCCTAATCCGCCACCGTTCGCAGCGCGCAATTCTGGCAGCCCTTGTTCCCTGCGACGGCCGCACGATAACAGCGGGAGAGGGGAGCGGCTGCTCCCGCTAACGCGGAACGGGTGAACATGAAGCCGATCGAATTCGAGAACCTACCCTACCGGCCCTGCGTCGGCATCATGGTGCTGAACAGCGAAGGCCTTGTCTGGGTAGGCCGGCGGTTGATCGAGGATCAGGGCGAGATGTCCGGAGCGACGCAGCTCTGGCAGATGCCCCAGGGGGGCATCGACAAGGGTGAAGAACCGCTGCCAGCCGCCAGGCGGGAACTTTATGAGGAAACCGGCATGCGTTCCGTCTCGCTGCTCCATGAGGCGGCTGACTGGATCGACTATGACCTGCCGCCCGAACTGGTCGGAGTCGCTTTCAAGGGACGGTTCAGAGGGCAGACCCAGCGCTGGTTTGCGTTCCGTTTCGAGGGGGACGAGAGCGAGATCGCCATCAATCCACCGCCGGACGCCCACGCCGCCGAGTTCGACGACTGGGCATGGAAGCCGGCAGCGGAAGTCCTCGAACTCATCGTCCCCTTCAAGCGCGAGGTCTACGGCAAGGTCTTCGACGCCTTCCGGCATTTGACGGCCTGAGCTTCACGCCATCAAGAAACTCGAACAAATAGCAGACATGAAAAAGGCCGGCATTGCGCCGGCCTTTTTCATGTCTGTCGTATGCGGTTGGCCTATCAGACGCCGATGGCGCTGCGGGCTTCCCTGAGCTGCTCCAGTGCATGCTGAGCCTTCGCCTTGGCTTCCGGCGTCTCGGCGTCTGCGACATCTTCTTCGGCGTCGCGGATCTGGCTGTCGAGCTCGACGCTGTCCAGTTCCTCGACCGGCGTGGCGCGCTCGGCAAGAAGCGTGAAACCGGCCTCGTTGACGTCGGCGAATCCGCCGCGAACAAAGATCCGCTGTTCCGCGCCACCTTCGAGCGTTGCCACAACCACGCCGGGCTTCAGCGTCGTCATGACCGGGGCGTGGTGCGCCATGACCGTAAAGTAGCCTTCTGCACCCGGTACGTTAACGGCAGTCACTGCTTCCGACAGGAGCAGCCGTTCGGGAGAGACGAGTTCGAACTGGAAGCTGTCAGCCATCTGTCGCTTGCCTGTCTGGCTCTGCGCCTACGGCGACGTCAGAGCACTTCATGGATGGGGGAAAGCGGATCAAAAGCCCGCTTTCCTGACGTCGGTCGAGAAGTCCTACGCGGCTTCCGCAGCCAGGCGCTGGGCCTTTTCGACGGCCATCTCGATGGAGCCGACCATGTAGAAGGCAGCTTCCGGCAGATGGTCGTATTCGCCGGCAACGAGGCCCTTGAACGACTTGATCGTGTCTTCCAGCGGTACAAGCTGGCCTGGCGCGCCGGTGAAGACCTCGGCGACGAAGAACGGCTGCGACAGGAAGCGCTCGATCTTGCGGGCCCGCGCCACCGTCAGCTTGTCCTCTTCGGACAACTCGTCCATGCCGAGAATGGCAATGATGTCCTGCAGCGACTTGTACTTCTGCAGGATTTCCTGGACGCGGCGAGCCACATCATAGTGCTCCTCGCCGATGATCATCGGCGACAGCATGCGCGAGTTGGAGTCCAGCGGATCCACAGCGGGGTAGATGCCCTTCTCCGAGATCGCGCGGTTCAGCACGGTCGTCGCATCCAGATGGGCGAAGGACGTCGCCGGCGCCGGGTCGGTCAGATCGTCGGCAGGCACGTAGATGGCCTGAACCGAGGTGATCGAGCCCTTGTTGGTGGTCGTGATGCGCTCCTGCATCTGGCCCATGTCGGTGGCAAGCGTCGGCTGATAGCCCACCGCCGAGGGAATGCGGCCGAGAAGTGCCGACACTTCCGAGCCCGCCTGGGTGAAGCGGAAAATGTTGTCGACGAAGAACAGCACGTCCATGCCCTGGTCGCGGAAATGCTCGGCGATCGTCAGGCCGGTGAGCGCAACGCGGGCACGGGCACCGGGAGGCTCGTTCATCTGGCCGTAGACGAGTGCTGCCTTGGAGCCTTCGGCCGAGCCGTTGTTCTCGTGCGGGTCCTTGTTCACGCCGGACTCGATCATCTCGTGGTAGAGATCGTTGCCTTCGCGGGTGCGCTCGCCGACGCCGGCGAACACCGAGTAACCACCATGTGCCTTGGCGACGTTGTTGATCAGTTCCTGGATCAGCACGGTCTTACCGACGCCGGCGCCGCCGAACAGGCCGATCTTGCCGCCGCGAGCGTAGGGTGCCAGCAGGTCGATGACCTTGATGCCAGTAACAAGGATCTGCGATTCCGGCGACTGCTCGATATAGGCAGGGGCTTCCTGGTGGATGCCGCGCTTCTTCTCGTACTGGATCGGTCCGACCTCATCGATCGGCTCGCCGATGACGTTCATGATGCGGCCGAGGGTGCCGTCGCCGACGGGAACCTCGATCGGGCCGCCCGTGTCGGTGACAGGCTGGCCACGTACCAGACCTTCAGTCAGGTCCATGGCGATGGTGCGGACGGTGTTCTCACCAAGATGCTGTGCGACCTCGAGAACCAGGCGAGTGCCATGGTTGTCGCACTCAAGCGCGTTCAGAATCGCCGGCAGGTTGCCATCGAACTCGACGTCGACGACGGCGCCGATGACCTGTGCGACGCGGCCCGTCGAGCCGGTATTATTTGTGTTGTCAGCCATCGGTGGCCTCCTCTCAGATACCTAGAGCGCCTCGGCGCCCGAAATGATTTCGACCAGTTCCGTCGTGATCTGCGCCTGACGCTGCCGATTGTAGGAGACCGAAAGGCGGTCGATCATGTCACCGGCGTTTCGCGTAGCATTATCCATTGCCGACATCCGCGCACCCTGCTCGGACGCGGCATTCTCCAGTAGCGCATGCAGAATCTGGATCTTGATGTTGCGCGGGATCAGTTCCTCGAGGATCTGGCCCGGCTCAGGCTCGTATTCGTAGATTGTGGATGTGGCGTCCGCGGCATCCGTGTCGACTGACGCGGGGATCAGACGCTGGCGGCTCGGGATCTGCGTGACGACGTTCTGGAATGCCGAGTAGAAGACCGAACAGACATCGAACTCGCCCTTCTCGAACAGGTCGATGATCGTCTGGCCGATTGCCTCGGCATGTTCGAAGCCGACGCGCTTGGCTTCGCGCAGGTCTGTCCGCTCGACAACCTTCGACGCCAGGTCGCGGCGCATCTGGTCCCAGCCCTTCTTGCCGACGACCATGAACTTCACGGTCTTGCCGGCTGCCTCCAGCTCGCGCTGATGAGCGCGGGCCAGCTTGACGATGGACGAGTTGAAGCCGCCGCACAGGCCGCGATCGGCAGTGCAGACGACGAGCAGATGCACGTCGTCCTTGCCGTTGCCGACCATCAGCGGGGGACCATCGCCCTCGATGGCACCCGCAATGTTGGCGAGGACCGTGGCCATGCGGTCGGAATAGGGCCGCGCAGCCTGCGCAGCTTCTTCCGCCCGGCGCAGCTTGGCCGCCGCGACCATCTGCATGGCCTTGGTGATCTTCTGCGTGGACTTCACCGACGCGATGCGGTTCCGCAGATCCTTCAGGGATGCCATGGCTTGGCGCTATCTCCCGCTGGCTTGGCTTCGCCCGAATGGGCGAAGCTCAGGCAGGTTTTCTGGCTCAGGCGAAGCTCTTGGCGAAACTGTCGATCGCCGACTTCAACTTGGCACGGAGGTCGTCCGAGAGCGCCTTTTCGGTGGCGATCTGGTCGAGCACGTCCTTGTGCTCGTTGCGCAGGGACGTGAGCAGACCCTCCTCAAACTCACCGACCTGGTCGACCCGAAGCTTGTCGAGATAACCCTGGGTGCCGGCGAAGATCACCGCCACCTGCTCTTCGGTCTTGAGCGGCGAGAACTGGGGCTGCTTCAGCAGTTCCGTCAGGCGCGCACCGCGATTGAGGAGACGCTGGGTCGCGGCGTCGAGATCGGAGCCGAACTGCGCGAACGCCGCCATCTCGCGATACTGGGCGAGCTCGCCCTTGATCGAGCCGGCGACCTGCTTCATCGCCTTGATCTGTGCCGCCGAACCGACGCGGCTGACCGAGAGGCCGACGTTCACCGCAGGACGAATGCCCTGGAAGAACAGGGTCGTCTCGAGGAAGATCTGGCCGTCTGTGATCGAGATCACGTTGGTCGGGATATAGGCCGACACGTCGCCGGCCTGGGTCTCGATGACCGGCAGGGCGGTCAATGAACCGGCACCGAGCTCGTCGTTGAGCTTGGCGGCGCGCTCCAGAAGACGCGAATGCAGGTAGAAGACGTCGCCGGGATAGGCTTCGCGGCCGGGCGGACGACGCAGCAGCAGCGACATCTGGCGGTAGGCGACGGCCTGCTTCGACAGATCGTCATAGCCGATCACGGCGTGCATAGCGTTGTCGCGGAAAAACTCGCCGATGGCGCAGCCCGTGAACGGGGCGATGTACTGCATCGGCGCCGGATCGGATGCGGTCGCAGCGATGACGACGGAATATTCCATCGCGCCGCGCTCCTCGAGGGTGCGGACGAACTGCGCGACGGTCGAACGCTTCTGCCCGACAGCGACATAGATGCAATAGAGCTTGTCGGCTTCGCGGTTCTCGTCGTGCGCCGGCTTCTGGTTCAGGAACGTGTCCAGCAGGATGGCGGTCTTGCCGGTCTGGCGATCGCCGATGACCAGTTCGCGCTGGCCGCGACCGATCGGGATCAGTGCGTCGATGGACTTCAGACCAGTCGACATCGGCTCATGCACGGACTTGCGCGGGATGATTCCCGGCGCCTTGACGTCGACCCGGCGACGCTCGGTCGACTCGATCGGGCCCTTGCCGTCGATCGGGTTGCCGAGGCCGTCGACGACGCGGCCGAGAAGGCCCTTGCCGACCGGCACTTCGACGATGTTGCCGGTACGCTTGACGGTGTCGCCTTCCTTGATGGCCCGGTCGGAGCCGAAGATGACGACGCCGACATTGTCGGCTTCCAGGTTCAGGGCCATGCCCTGGATGCCGCCGGGAAACTCGACCATCTCGCCGGCCTGGCAATTGTCGAGCCCGTAGACGCGGGCGATGCCATCACCGACCGACAGAACCTGTCCGACTTCCGAGACTTCCGCCTCGGAACCGAAGTTCTTGATCTGGTCCTTGAGGATTGCGGAAATTTCCGCGGCGCGGATGTCCATCAGCCGACCTCTTTCAGTGCAAGCTTAAGCGAATTGAGTTTGGTGCGAAGCGAGGTGTCGATCTGGCGCGACCCGATCCGGACAACCAGTCCGCCGAGAATTGCCGGGTCGACGCTTTCGCGCATGGTCACGGTCTTGCCGGCATAGGAGCCGACTGCCTCTGAGAGCTGCCTGCGCTGCTCGTCGGACAAAGCGTGGGCGCTGGTCACTTCCGCAACGATCTCGCCGCGGTGATCAGCTGCCATCTTGCGGAAGCCACGGACCATGCCGGGAAGGGCGAACAGGCGGCGGTTGGCCGCGACGACACGCAGAAAATTGCCGGTGAGCTCGCTGGGCTTCACCGACGCCACCACGGCACCGATCGCCTTCAACTGCTCATCCGATGTGAAGGCCGGGCTCTCGACCAGCCGCCGGAAGTCGGCGCTTTCGTCGATCAGCCCCTGGAAGGCATCGAGCTCGGACTCGACGGTTTCGACCGCGCCGTTATCACGTGCGAGTTCGAAAAGGGACTGGGCGTAGCGGTCTGCGACCCCCGAAACGGGAGAGGATGATTGTGCCACGGACGACCGTTTCTCTTTCGCGTTCCGTTCAAGCTATTCGTTGCGCCCCGAAGCGAGATCGCCCCAAAATCTTGAAACCGTTAATTGAATACCGAAGGGCGAGCGAGCAAGCCGCATTGCCTTTCCGAAGACAGGGGACCCTCTAGCATGAGGCTTTCCCGGCCACAACACGACTTCCGCAGGCTTTGCGCCCCAATTAGGCCCGCTATCCCGTCAGTTGGGGATGAACCCGAAGACCGGCGCCAAGGCAGCGGCGGCCAGTGCCAGCGCGAGGACGAGCATCACCCAGTTGAAGATCGTCGCGCCGCGGTCCGACAGGATGGATACAAAGCGACCGAAACCGGTGAACAGCCAGCCGGCACCCAGCGCCATCTGCACGAACGGTTGATTGTAGAATGCCGCAGTGACGATGCCGACCCCGAGCCAGAAGCCCGCAATGGTGGCGCGTGCCTCCGCCACCGCCTCGGGATGCGTCTGACGGGTTTCGAGGCGCAGGAGCCGCAGGGTGATTCGCGGCGCGAAAAGTGCGACGAGGCCGAAGAGGATGGTGGCGCAGGCTGCCGCGAATGGCAGCAAGTCGGCGTTGGTCTGCGGCAGGGCGAAATCCATCGGGTCTCCATCGGCGTGATCGGCAAGGCTGGCAGCTTATACCGATGCGCTGGCGACGGTGGAAGGCACGGCAAACTGGCCGGCGACTCTGTAGGTCGTTCGCCCGATGCGTCCGCGCTCAGGGAAAGAGCGCGGTGATCCGTTTCCAGGCCGGCGCGACGATGTAGCCGATGACAGGAATCAGTGCCGCGCCGATGACCAGTCCGACGATACCGGCGCCGGTGGCCGAAACGATCCAGTGCACTGTGCCAGGAAGGGCTGGCATCGCGTGTGCCGCAACCTCCGCAAGATGTTCGATCGTATGGCCGATCCAGGGAAGACCGTAGCCCTCGAGCCCATGGACGATGATGCCGCCGCCAACCCAGATCATCGCCGCGGTGCCGACGACGGTCAGGACCTTCAGGAAGATCGGCATGCCGATGACAAGGCCGCGGCCAATTCTGCGGGACAGGCTGCCAAAGATCGAACCGGACTGGCTGCTCGCCATTGCGACGCCGACATCGTCGGCCTTCACGATGATCGCCACGCTGCCGTAAACAACGACGGTGACTCCGATACCGACGATTGCAAGGACGATGACCTGGGTCCAGAAGCCACCGGTCCCCAAGTCCGAGAGTGTGATCGCCATGATCTCTGCCGAAAGAATGAAGTCGGTCTTGATGGCGCTGGTGACCTTGCGATCCTCACGCGTCTTGGCGCTGACCGCCTCGCCGATCGTTTCCTCATGAGCGTGGGCCTTGTGAGGAAAAAGCGCTTCGTAGACCTTCTCGGCCCCTTCATAGCATAGATATAGCCCGCCCAGCAGGAGTAGGGGGGTGATCGCCCAAGGCGCGAAGTAGCTCAGCACCAGGGCAATCGGCAGCAGGTAGAGCAGTTTGTTCTTGAACGATCCGAGGGCGATCTTGCCGACAATTGGCAGTTCGCGCTCGGCCGCGAAGCCGGTGACGTATCGCGGCGTGACTGCGGCGTCGTCGATGACGACGCCCGCCGCCTTCGTGCCGGCCTTGGCCGCCTGTCCCACGACATCGTCGAGAGAGGCCGCCGCCACCTTGGCGAGAGCCGTCACGTCGTCGATCAGAGCGATCAATCCAATACTCACGGCGTCCGCCTCTTGCTCAAATCACGATCCATGCGTCCTGAGCAGAAATGCCGCAGCCGCGAAGGCGCAAAGCTGGCGCGCCGCGATGAAAGTTCCAGAGCATAGCCTGAACTGGTCGTCAGCCGCGGCACTCGCCGGCAATATTCACCTGTTCCTTCTTGTCCCCCCAGAACACCGTCATGCTGCCCTCGTATTCCGGTGTCTCGTTTGCCCGGTCGCGGACGACGCTGATAGAAAGATTGACGTTGATCCGCGGTTCGCCGGCCGAGCGCCACACCGTTACCACGGCGCCGTCCTTGGTCGCGGCGGTGCGGCCCTTCTCAAGCTCGCGTACGAGGCCATTCGCCATCACGTAGCCTCGCTCGAGGCCTGTGTGACCGCCGTCCACCATGGTCAGGAAGACGAAGGGAGCCGGTTCACCCCGGACCTCGTCCTCGCCATGACGATTCGGGTCGGTGAAGGTGCAGCGGCTGGTGATCGGGAACCAATGCATCAGCCCGAGTGTCAACTCACGAGGAGTCTCGGCCGCATTCAGCGAAGGCGTCTGTCCGGGCTTGGGCGGTGCGAAGGGCGAAGTCTCGAGGCGAACGGCGCCCTCGGACGGTTTGTCCTGCGCCCCGGCTGGAGCGACAAGCCAGAGGCCAACCGCACACGCCATAACGGCCGCGGTCGACCAATTGTACCCGTCCCGCAAACGCATCGATGCCTCCCTCATGTCCGTAATCGCCCCGCCTGTCCCATTTGTTCTATAGAAAGCTTTGCGGGTCCACGTCGACCTGCATCTGCACCGATCCGCGCGGCCGGGGCGCAGCGGCGATCATGGCACGCAGGAATGCCTGGATATGCGATTTGCGTGGTGCGTGAACAAGCAGCCGAAAGCGGTGCCGCCCGCGCAGCACGGCCAACGGTGCTTCGGCTGGCCCCAGAACCTCGATCGCATCGTCCCGAGGCGCGGCGCGACGCAGTTCGCGGCCGTATTCCTCGGCCTCCCTGCGGCTGTTAGCCGAGACGATGATGCTGGCAAGGCGCCCGAAGGGCGGCAGGGCCGTTCGCTCACGCTCGGCGATTTCGTGTTCGTAGAAGCGCGTCGCATCGCCCGAGGCGATCGCCTGCATCACCGGGTGCTCAGGCTGCCAGGTCTGTATCATGCCGCGGCTGGCACGACCCCCGCTGCGCCCGGCCCGCCCGGTCACCTGATGCAAGAGCTGGAAGGTCCGCTCGGCTGCGCGCGGATCGCCATTTGCCAGACCGAGATCGGCGTCGATCGCGCCGACCAGTGTCATCATCGGGAAATGGTGTCCCTTGGCGACGAGCTGGGTGCCGATGACGATATCGGCTTCCCCTTCAGCGATGGCATCCAGTTCGCGGCGCAGGCGGCGCGTCCCGCCAGGCAGGTCCGACGAAAGGAGAATGGTCCGTGCTTCCGGAAAATCTGTCAGCATCTCTTCCGCGATGCGCTCCACACCCGGACCACATGCGACCAGATGATCGAGCGTCCCGCATTCCGGGCAGGCTTCGGGACGGCGCACGGCGAAGCCGCAATGATGGCACTGGAGTTGACCGCGCAGCCGGTGGTCGACCAGCCAGGTCGAACAGTCGGGGCACTGAAACCTGTGTCCGCACACCCGGCAGAGGGTCAGAGGCGCATAGCCTCGGCGGTTGAGGAAGAGGAGCGCCTGTTCGCCTCTCGCGACGGTCTCCGCAATGGCCTTGGCGAGAATGGGGGAAACGAATCGACCCCGCGCGGGCGGCGTGCTGCGCATGTCGATCAGCGACAGATCCGGCATTGCCGCCTCGGCGAAGCGGCCGGTCAGGCGGACATGGCCGTAGCGGCCCGCGGCGGCATTGACCCGCGTCTCCACCGACGGCGTGGCCGAAGCGAGGATGACGGGAAATCCTCCGAGCGAAGCCCGGACAACCGCCATGTCTCGCGCGTGGTAGAAGGTTCGTTCCTCCTGCTTGTAGGCGGGGTCATGTTCCTCGTCGACGATGACGAGGCCGAGATCCTGAAATGGCAGGAACAACGCCGAGCGCGCGCCAGCGACGATGCGGACGCGACCTTCGGCGAGCTGGCGCCAGACCTTCTCGCGCTGGCGGGGCGGCACGTCGGAATGCCACTCCGCGGGCGGCGCGCCGAAGCGCGCATGAAACCGGTCAATGAAGCTCTGGGTAAGGGCGATCTCCGGTAGCAGGATCAGTACCTGACGGCCTTTCTCCAGCGCTGCCGCCACCGCCTCGAAATAGACCTCGGTCTTGCCTGACCCCGTGACGCCTTCCAGCAATGTCGCGCTGAAACCCTCGGTCGCGACCATTGCCGAAAGCGCGTCGGCCGCGATCCGCTGATCCTCATTGAGGTCCGCACGGTCATAGTTGGTGTCCGGCACGGCAACCGCCGCGGGCGGCGGCAGGCGAACGCGCTCAAAGACGCCCTGCTTGATCAGTCCGTCGACAACAGACGCAGTGACACCGGCCGCATGGGCCAGCCCCATCCGGGCCCAGGTCGGCGCCTCGGCAGCCGTCGCCATGACCCGTTGACGGGTCTCGGTCATACGGCTCGGCGGCGTATCGGTCACCGCGAGTCCGTCGATCCAGGGCTCTGGATCGAAGGCGGCAGGCGCCCGCAGGGCCATGCGCGCAACGAGCCCCGGCGGCGAAAGCGTGTAGTCGGCCACCCAGTCGATGAAGCGGCGCATCGTGTGGTCGAGGGGTGGGCAGTCGAATACACGCGTGATCGCGCGCAGCTTGCGCGGATCGACCTCGTCCGTCGCGCCATCCCAGACGACTCCGGCGACCTGACGGGGGCCGAGCGGCACCTGAACGATCGAACCGGGCCGAACGGACATGCCGTCAGGCACCGCATAGGAATAGGGGCGATTGCCCGGCAGTGGGACCAGTACAGGCACGGTGGTCGTCGCAAAGAGCTGGCCGGTCTGGTTCAAATGAAGGGGTCCGGACGTATTGGTCATGCGGGGGCGACGACGGAAGGGGCCGCGAATCGCGAAGGCCTCGCGACAGTCTAGGGACCGAGGCGCGACGTCGAAACCCGAAGGTCCCGGCCAAGGAAAACGGCCCGAATCATCATCTGGCCGCATCCTTCGTCATCTGCAAGGCCGGGCGGCATGTTCTCGCCGGCTGCGGCGACCTATATGGAGCGTCGCGGTCGGGCGCATGTAGCGCAAACCGGGGCCGGGCTGATATGCATCCGGCGAATTTTCACCCGAGGCCGAATGAGGGCGCCATGAAATTCTTCGTCGATACCGCCGATCTCTCCGAGATCAGGGAGCTTTCCGAAACGGGCCTGATCGATGGGGTCACCACCAACCCGTCGCTGATCATGAAGGCCGACCGGCCAATGTCGGACATCATCGCCGAAATCTGCGAGATCGTCGACGGACCCGTGTCGGCCGAAGTCGCGGCGGTGGATGCCGACGAGATGATCCGCGAAGGCAAGCATCTCGCCGCGATCGCCGACAATGTCTGTATCAAGCTGCCGCTGACGCTGGCGGGCCTGAAGGCGTGCAAGGAGCTTACCGACGAAGGTTTCCAGACCAACGTCACCCTTTGCTTCTCTGCCGTACAGGCGCTGCTCGCCGCCAAGGCCGGCGCCACATACATCTCGCCCTTCATCGGTCGGCTCGACGATATCAACATCGACGGCATGGGGCTGATCGCCGATATCCGGCGCATCTACGACAATTACGGCTTCGAAACCGAAATTCTGGCCGCCTCGATTCGCACCTCGAACCATGTGCGCGAGGCTGCACTGCTCGGCGCCGACGTGGCCACCGTCCCGCCGGCAACGCTCAAGGCCCTCGTGAAGCATCCGCTGACCGACAAGGGCCTCGACACCTTTCTCGCCGACTGGAAGAAGACCGGCCAGACCATCGGCTGAATGACCGGGCGGTACCGGCAGATAAAGAAAGGGCGGTGCCAGCAGACACCGCCCTTTCTGCTTCGTCAGGCCGTCCAGGCTCAAGCCTGGAAATGGCTCTCCATGAAGTAGATCGCCTTATCGAGGCCTCGGCCGGTGGCCGTCAGCAGATCCTCTGTCAACGGGTCGCCGGCTTCGGAGGCTTCCTCGATACCCTTCTCGACAGCGGCGCTCCACTTGGAATAGCTCTCGGTCAGCCGCCGGAGGTGATCCTCGGACTTCACGAGATCCAGCGGGTAGGGATCCAGCAGGGAATTCTCCGCCGCTGCCTGAACCGTGCCATGGGCCTGGCCGCCGAGCGCCGTGAGGCGCTCGGCGATGGTGTCGACATACGCCTCGGTCTGCTCGTGCAACTCGTCGAACAGCTTGTGCACGGCGATGAAGTTCATGCCCTTTACGTTCCAGTGGGCCTGCTTGGTCTGATAGGTGATGTCGACTGCGGTGGCGAGATGCTTCTGCAGGAGGTCGACCATCGTCCCGCGGATGTTCTCTGAGATCGGGTTCATGGTCTTGTGCATCTTGGTTTTTGCGCTTTTGGCCATGGTGGCTCCTTCTGGTGGGCCCGCTCCGCTTCGTAGAGGACTGAGCCGAGAATTATGGGTCTCCCGCATAATCGCCTGTGATCATAACGGTTCCATCTGCGACCAGTTGGCGCGACGATTAACGGGCCGTTTGAAGATGCCGGATCAACTCCCACTCTTCCCGATTGATGTGACCGGCCCAACTGCGCACATGTCGCATGCGATGCCCCTGTCGCCTCTTGCAAACGGAGTCTCTCGATGAAGACCATGCTCATCACAGGCGCATCGACAGGGATCGGTGCAGCGACGGCCCGGCGGGCGGTCGCTGCCGGCTATCAGGTCGCCTTGGCGGCGCGATCCAAGGACAAGCTCGATGGGCTCGTCACCGAGATCGGCCAGGACAAGGCGATGGCGGTCGCCTGCGACGTGACGGACTACAGCGCCCAGCAGGCGATGGCGGAGGCGGTCATTGACCGCTTCGGCGGGATCGATGTGGTGTTCGCCAATGCCGGCATCGGTTCGAATTCATCCGGTACCGCTGGAGGGGACGTAGACAACTGGCATCGGATGGTGACCACCAATATTCTCGGGGCCATGTACACGGTGAAGGCGACGCATGACGCGGTCGTTGCGGCCAAGGGGCATTACGTCCTGACCGGCTCGATCGCAGGCCGCAAGGTCCTGGCGGGATCGATCTACGGCGCGACCAAATGGGCGATCACCGGATATGGGCAGAACCTGCGCGAGGAACTGCGCGAGCACGGCGTCAAAGTGACACTGATCGAACCGGGCATGGTGGATACCCCGTTCTTCGACCAGCCGAAGCCGGACGCCATGCAGGCCGATGATGTGGCCGGTGCCGTTCTCTACGCCATTTCGCAGCCGGAGAACGTCCTGGCCGGCGAAATCTGGATCGAGCCGATGAAGCGGTGAGGCGACCGCGGGCAGGGGCTGGCGCCCCGCCCGCAGCGGGAAAGTCTTTGTCCGTGCGCTCACCGAAGTCATGGTCCTCAGTCCGGTGAGCGACCGCCGCGGTGAACCTCACCGGCTTCTCGGGATACTCCGTTGAAAGCGGGTGCAGCGGTTCGACTACCCCATCGCGTCCTTGATGCCTTCGAAGGCATTGTCGCCCCAGACGTCCCTGATCCTGGCATCGCGACCGCAGCTGAAGCGGTAGTATTTATATTTCAGCGAATTCTTCTTGTAGTAATCCTGGTGGTAGCCTTCTGCAGGCCAGAAGGTCGGGGCGGATGCGATGGGGGTGACCACCTTCGGTAGATCCTTGGCGACAGCGGCCTTGGAGGCCTTGGCCTTCTGCAGCTGGTCCTGATCCGTGGCGAAGATCGCGGTCGTGTAGGAATGGCCACGGTCGCAGAACTGGCCGCCGGCGTCCGTCGGGTCGACCGAGTGCCAGAAGACGTTCAGCAACTGGTCGTAGCTGACGCGCTTCGGATCATAGGTGATCCGCACCGCCTCCACGTGGCCGGGATGGTTCTGGTAGGTGGGGTTCTGGTTCTCGCCGCCGATATAGCCCGACGTCGTGTCGAGGACGCCGGCCACATGGTCGAAATCGCTCTCGACGCACCAGAAGCAGCCGCCGGCGAATATCGCCGTCTTGGTGCTCTGGGCGGCAGCGCCGCCCGGCATGAGGCTGGCCCCTGCGGCGAGTGCGGCGGCGAACAGCCCCGCCAGCGCAAATCCGGTTCTTCCTGCCATGGTCTCATTCCCTTGCTGGTCGCTGCACGGGCAGCCATCCCTCTTGTCGTGCCCATTGGTGCGCGATCGGAGGCGGCCCGCTCAACACAAGCTTCGGTGAGGCGAGTGGAATTGTTTCAGGCGGCCAGAGGAAAACCTTGGGTTCCGGCCCAGCTAGCTCCGACGCGGCGAAGACGTTTCACCGCATCGGAGCCGTTCGGCGATCAGCCGCCGTCGGCCTGGAAGCCGGCGGCCTCGATGCCGGCGGTGGCGGCCGCCTCGTCATTGTCGGAGGTGTCGCCGGTGATGCCGACGGCGCCGAGGATGACGCCGCCCTCACCACGGACGAGGACACCGCCCGGTACCGGGACCAGCACGCCCTTGGCGAGCGCGTTCATCGACTGGATGAAATAGGGCTGCTGCTCGGCCCGCTTCCAGATCGCCCGCGAGCCCATGCCCAGGGCGATGGCGCCGTTGGCCTTGCCCATGGCGATGTCGGGCCGCATGCGGGACGAGCCGTCGGCGCGCTCGAGGGCGACCAGTGCGCCGCCCGCGTCGAGGACGGCGATGGTGAGCGGCTTGAAGCCCTTGGCGGCGCCCATCTTCATGGCTTCGGCGATGATGATGCGGGCCTTGTCGAGTGTCAGCATGGTGTTCCCTCCGTTGCGTGCGCCCGGCAGATAGCACAGGCGGGCAGGGAGTCACGTGCGCGGCGTCAGGGGGCCGGGTGCATGGTGTAGCGCACGCCGGCCTGGCCGGGGCTGCTCCAGATCAGCTCGACCTCGTGGGTGGTGCCCTCGGCGAGATCCTGCAGCAGGAAGATCCGCGGCAGGTCGACCGCCACGAGGAACTGCAGCCTGGCGCCGGTCTCGGAGCGGTCGACCATGGCGCAATCGGTGATACTTTCCTGCGCATGGTCATCACGCGCTGGGGCCGCAGCCGCGTGCGCACGCGCCGCGCGCGGCGCTTGTCCCGGAACTGCGTCGCCTTGCCCCATCTGGCCAGCAAACTGCCCATCAATCCCACCGCATGTTTCCGATGGCCCAGCATCGCCGAGATTCGTTAACCGGCGCCGACCCGCCAGGGTAAATCGGACGGAAACATGCACGCTGTGGCCCTGCCGCCGCAGCAGCGGACACCCGGTGCCGCTCAGGCGAAGCGGCGGGCGGCGTCGAGGGCCAGGCCCAGGCCGACCGAGCCGAAGGCATCGGACCGGGCGATGCGGGCGTCCGGAAAGCGGGCGGTGGCGGCGGCGCGCACGGCCGGCACCTGCGCGCCGCCGCCGGTCAGGATGACCGTCTCGATCGCCGCCGGCGCGACACCGGCGCTGGCCAGGGCGGCGTCGATCGCCGCGGCGATGCGGGCGACCAGCTCGGCAGTGGCCTCCTCGAAGGCGGCGCGGGTCGCCGGCGCCTCCAGCATCAGCCCGGTCTCGGCCAACTTGATGACGGCTCCGTCGGCGTCGGTGAGGGCAATCTTGGCGGCCTCGACGGCGCCGGCCAGGCGATGGCCGGAGCGATGCACCAGCAGATGCTCGAAGCGGGCGAGCTTGTCCGGCTCGGCCGCCTCGCGGGCCAGGCCCCGAATGTCGCGCAGGATCTTGGCGGTGTAGAGCGTGTTGACCCGGTGCCAGGTGGCCATGTCGTTGAAGTACCAGACCGGCAGGCGGCGCTTGCCGTCGGCGGTGGCGCTGCCCATACCGAAATGCGGCATGACACGGGCCAGCGACAGAAGACGGTCGAAATCGGTGCCGCCGACATGGACGCCGGTCGAGGCGAGGATGTCGTCCCGCCGCTCGCCGCTACCGGCCCGCGCACGCTCGGGCGACAGGCGCACGACCGAAAAGTCCGAGGTGCCGCCGCCGATGTCGACCACCAGGGCCAGCTCTTCCGACGCGACGGTGCTTTCGTAATAGAGCGCGGCGGCCACCGGCTCGAACTGGAACTCGACATGGCCGAAGCCTTCGGCGCGGGCGGCGGCGGCAAGCTGGTCCTGGGCGGCGCGGTCGGCGGCCGAATCGTCGTCGACGAACTGCACCGGCCGGCCGAACACCACGCGGTCGGTGGCCACGGCCTCGGGCCCGTCGCCGGCGCGGGCGGCCTCGGCCTCCAGCTTTTCGCGCAGATGCCGCAGGAACCGGCCGATCAGCGCCTCGAAGCTCATGCGCTGGCGCCCGATCGGGGTGGTCTCGGCCATCAGCGAGGTGCCGAGGATCGATTTCAGCGCCCGCATGAAGCGGCCCTCGGCGCCGTCGACATATTCGAAGACGGCGGCGCGGCCCACATATGTGCCGCCATCCTCGAGGCTGAAGAACAGCGCCGAGGGGATGGTCGGGCTGCCGGCCTCCACCGGCACCAGCGCCGGCGCGCCGCCGGGCGCGGCCAGAGCGAGGGTGGAATTGGTGGTGCCGAAATCGAGGCCGGGAAAACGGGGCATGGACAACTCGCGGGGGGAATCGGGCGGCGCGCCGATCGCCGGCGGGCACGGGCAGGGCAGGGGTGGAAGCGGCGGTGTCTACAGCATCGGCCGGCAAACCGGAATCGCTTTTCGGGGTGATTGCGCATGGGGGCGTGCCGCGGGCGCCGGTCTCCTGCGCGGGCCCCTGCGCGAGCCGATGGCGCCGGCCGGACGCGCGGCGGCATGTCCGCGCCCGGATCGACCGGGCCGGAGCCTGACGGCGCCGTTTGGTCCCGCGGCCGCCGGGCGGCGCTGGCGGGACCTGTCTGGCCGCCCGGTCACGGGCGACGGAACGCCGGAGGCCGACCCTCCGATAGCAAGTGTTCGGTCCGCCTCCGGCGTTCCGCACGGTGGGTTCCCAGGACCGGGCGAGGTCTCGATTCCCGCCCGCCGCCGAACCATTCCCCCGGCGCCGCCGGCCATGCCGGGGCGCCNATAGCAAGTGTTCGGTCCGCCTCCGGCGTTCCGCACGGTGGGTTCCCAGGACCGGGCGAGGTCTCGATTCCCGCCCGCCGCCGAACCATTCCCCCGGCGCCGCCGGCCATGCCGGGGCGCCAGGTTCCGGGAAGCTGCCGGCAGGAGCATGACCCCCCGCCCGGCAGCGTGCCGCCTTCCCCGCAGAACGGAAGGCCGGCTCGGCCGTCACCCGGCCCGGTTCCGCCGCTCCGGACGCGACCTGAACCGGCACCGCCCGCCAGGATTGCTCCCTTGGCCCCCGAACGATCCCGGTGATCATTCGCGCCCGTTTCGCGGGCCGGCGGTGTGGCGATGATGCGCGCGGCGAGACAGGCGGGGAGAAGTTTTTTTGGGGAGGTTTCGTGCGCGCCGGGAATCAGCCGACCGGAATGTCGAAATGCAGCACGTCCTCGCGCTGCCCAAGCCCGGTGTAGAGGGCGATGGCCGGGTCGTCGCCGCGGTCGGCCTGGACGAAGACGACCCAAGCACCGCGGGCCTTGGCCTCACGCGTCATGGCCGCGATGAGCCGCGTGGCGATCCCCTGGCGTCGATGGGCGGCGTCCACCGCCAAGTCGTAGATGTATCCCTCGCTGCGCGCCTGCTCGTATTTCGGCAGGATGTAGCCGGCCAGACCGCCGACCACGGCGCCGTCCCTGATCGCCGCCAGGGCGACGAAGGTGTCGCGCGCCAGGAGTTGCGCCAGCCATTCGTCGCTCGGCGGGGACGCACCGTACGTGTCCGGCTCGTCGAATACCTTGCCGAACAGGGCCAGCATGGTGCGCATGGTGGGAAGGTCGTCGGGGGTGAGGAGGTGGATGGTGGTCATGGGGCGGTGCAGGTTTGTATTGGGCTTTCGTGGATTTCGCGGATGATCGGCAGCCCCAGCAGAGTAGCCCCTCATCCTGAACCTGTCGAAGGACGAGGCGCGCTCGGGGCAAGCTGGAGCGTTCCCCTCGTGGTTCGACAGGCTCACCATGAGGGGGGAGGAGTTGGCGCGCGGCGTTGAGGTTTTGGGTGTCTGTCGGTGGTGGGTTTGTCTGGCGCGTTTCCGCAGAGTGAAGCGTTTCAGGAACCCCTCATGGTGAGCCTGTCGAACCACGAGGGGTGAAAGTCTCGGTTTTCGGTGCGGGCCTACGGGGCGCGTGCGGGAGGTGGGAATGGGCAGGCGCGGCGGGTCGGACGAGATTGCGGCGATCGTTGCAGCCTGGCGGGAGGCCGGACTGGCGCAGGATCGGGCGATCGCGGCGGATGACGCCGGGGCGTTCAACCGGCTGGCGCGGCGGCTGTTGGCGTATGAGACGACGCTGAATGATCGCGCCGGGGACGGGCGGCGGGCGCTGCTGCCGTTGCTGGCGGATGGCAATGTGCAGGTCCGGCTGAACGCCGCCCATGCAACGCTGACGATTGCTCCCGAAGCCGCGCGGCAGGCGCTGGCGGCGATTGCGCGCGACGAGGCCGGGACGCAGGCCATGGATGTCGGCATGACGCTGCGGATGCTGGACGACGGGCGGTTCGTTCCGCGATGAGAGGGGCGGGTTTTCGTGGGGGAAGAGCCGTTCGGCGCGTTCAGGACTTCCGATAAGGGGCGGATTGGGGCGGGCATGTGTGTGGCGGCGGGGTTGGGTGCCTACCGGGCGTGTCCAGCGCGCTTTTGCAGAGTCAGGCGTTTGCGGAACCCCTCATGGTGAGCCTGTCGAACCACGAGGGGTGTCAGGCGTGGTGGTTGGAGCGTTCCCCTCGTGGTTCGACAGGCTCTCCATGAGGGGGGGAGAGGGCGGCTCACCAAGAGGGGGAGAGGGAGGCGCCCCATGAGGGGAGGCGCTGCAGGAGGCAGGGAGAGAGAGGCGCACGGTGAGGCCGTCGCACGGTGAGGCAGTCGCATCTTGAGGGGAGCACGTTCGGTTGCCAAGGCGCAAGGCTTGTCGGTCCAGGGCAATCGGGTGAGTTGGCGCGTGACATTTGGTGCAAGTACTGAATCTGTGGGTTCCCAATTGATTCGATTGGGAGATTGCGGGAATGGCTGTGTCCGACGAGGCGGTA